>PEWX01000079.1:0-15882 GCA_002779995.1 Piscirickettsiaceae bacterium CG07_land_8_20_14_0_80_44_28 | reverse complement strand
CATAAAGGCTGGTTCTTGAAATTTCTTGAGTCCGGTTTCGTTAAAGGGGATAGGCAGTGGGTATTTTTTGAGAGCCGCCTTTTGTGCTGACGCATCCATTAGGTGTACTTTAGTGGGTGTGATGAGTTGCAATGCGGCTTCTAGCTTAAACCCATTGGCGCCGCCTGCAAACTTTCCTTTCTTTTGCCGTGCGCGAATCACGACTTTCTCGACTTGGTAATCTTCTATTAATTTGCTGAAAGTTTTTTGAAAATAACGGAGTTCTTCTGGTGAATCTGGATTGTTGCAGGTAACTTTTCGGACACGGCATTCTGGTAAATTAAAGATGTCGGCTTCAAAGTGGATTAGGCTAATAATGGCATCATTGCCAGAGAGTTCTACGCCACAAATCATCATGGTTTATTTCCTTTTTATTTTTCTGTTGTATTTCGTTCATTACGGTTTGTTTTTTTTGTAGCGTGGGTTAAGAAGCTGAGTCGGAAATAGCCGATAATGATATAAAACACCGAGCCAATGATGATCCCTAATAAAAAATTTCCGAGAAAGAAGGGTTGCCAAATGCTCGGGAAGATTTCTATAAACCATTGTTGCGATGCGATCGGGATGTTGGCATCTAGATTTTCAATGGGTGGGGTTGCAAGCACCCAAGTGCCAAATTGATAACCACCATACCAGATAAAGCCCATAGTGAGAGGATTGGTAATCCAAGCGAGAGCGGTTGCCAGTGGAATATTGGCTCGCGCATAATAGGCCAGAATGGAGCCCAGTACCATTTGAAAGGGAACCGGTAGCATCATGCAAAAAGCGCCAATAAAACCAGCTCGAGCAAAGGAGAGTCGGTCACCCGCCCAGTAGATTCGGTCTTTGAATTTTGGGAAGTATTTGTTCAAAAAAACAGATCTTTTTGCTTTTCGGCCGATTTGATGGATTTGGAGTTTTAGAAATCTTAGCATCGTTTAATTTTAGCAGGATTCGCAGAGAATGATTGGACATTTGCTATGGGTTAGAGTACATTGCGCACTGCAAGAAGATTGGGCAATCGCGAGAGTTTCGATTTTCGAGGAAAGTCCGGGCACTACAGAGCAGAATGCCAGCTAACGGCTGGGCGGTGAAAGCCGACGGAAAGTGCAGCAGAGAGTAGACCGCCAATTTATTGGTAAGGGTGAAAGGGTGCGGTAAGAGCGCACCGCGCAGCGGGTAACCGTTTGTGGCAAGGTAAACCCCATTCAGTGCAAGACCAAATAGGGAAACAGGTTTAAGCTTGCTTAAACAAGGTGTGGCTCGCACCTGGTTTCCGGGTAGGTTGCTTGAGGGAAGCAGTGATGCTTCTCCTAGAGGAATGATTGTCGCCCGCGAGGGAACAGAACCCGGCTTATAGATCTTCTTGCACTTTTTTCATTATTCTTTTTTTATAATTCTTTGCAGGATCCTGCTGTTTTTTCTTAAAAATTATTATTAAGTTATCGTCATAACCTAAATTTAATTTCTTCTCCTATCGATATCGTATTGATTAATCAATCTTTAATCCATGTTGTTTATTTATTTATTTTTTAAAATCTTATCTAAGTTGTTCATCTGTAACCATAAGTTCATAAAAAATCCGCTTAACACTGCTTGACAGACTTCTTAAAAGTTAATATAGTGGCGACAAGTGGGGCAAAGTGGTGAAAAGTGGTAAATAATGTTGTTTTTTCGTGGCATCAATTCAATCAATATGGATATCAAGGGGCGTTTAGCGATTCCTAAGCGTTATCGTGAGTCCATTGCGGAGGCCAGCGACAACCAATTGGTGGCCACCATTGATCTACAAAGCCCATGCTTACTGATTTACACTCTGGATGAGTGGGAAGTGATTGAACGCAAATTAATGGCTTTGCCGAATATGGATAGCAAAGCACGATTGGTTCAGCGTCTGCTACTTGGTCATGCCTCTGAAATGGAAATGGATAGTAATGGTCGAGTTTTATTGCCACCATTACTGAGAGAACATGCCAAATTGGAAAAAGAAGCCATTTTATTGGGTCAGGGCAATAAGTTTGAACTCTGGTCGAAATCCGCTTGGGATGCCAGTCGTCCAAACATGTTGGATATGGCTTCGGTTGGCGATGTGTCCGAATCCCTAGCCAGTTTGAGTTTATAGGATGTCGTCTTCAGAGGAAATTGAGCAAGCCAGTCACTATCCGGTGATGTTGCAAGAGGCTGTAGCAGGCCTGGGCGTTTCTGGGGAAGGTATTTATATTGACTGCACTTTTGGGCGGGGTGGGCATAGCCGAATCATACTGTCTCAATTGAATAAAAATGGCCACTTGTTGGCCATTGATCAAGATCCGGAAGCCGTTGCTTATGCCAAGCAAGCCTTTTTGGAGCCGCAGTTTGAAATTCAGCAAGGCAGTTTTGAAGCACTAGAGGCTTATTGTGCTGATCGAGGTTGGCTTGGCCAGGTGGATGGGATTTTGATTGACTTGGGCGTGTCATCGCCACAATTGGATGAGGCTGAACGAGGATTTAGTTTTATGCGTTCAGGGCCACTTGATATGCGAATGAATCCACAAAGTGGATTGAGTGCAAAAGAATGGTTGATGCAAACGGATGAGAAAACCTTAGCACAGGTCATTCGGCAATATGGTGAAGAGAAGTTCTCAGGGCGAATTGCTCGGCATATTAAGGAAGCCATCGCCGCTGGCGTTTTAAATACCACGTTGGATTTAGCCAATATTGTTAAAAAGGCCTCGCCAAAAACTGAAAAACATAAGCATCCTGCAACGCGAACATTTCAAGCCATTCGCATTGCGGTTAACCGAGAGTTAGATGTTTTAAAAACCGTATTAGAAGCTTCTGTCCGGGTGCTAAAGCCAGGTGGACGTTTATCTGTCATCAGTTTTCATTCGTTAGAAGATCGAATTGTGAAGCAGTTTATTCGAGACCAGTCTCGTCTAAAAGACTTGTTTCCAGATTCACCGATAGAGTTAGAGGTGGTAAAGCCTGTCTTGAAAAAAATTGGCAAACCCATCTTTCCGACCTCTAAAGAGTGTGAAGAAAACCCGCGTTCTAGAAGCGCGGTGTTAAGAATAGCAGAAAGACTTGCATAAATTTTAAGGGTTTGCTGATTACAGCAATTATCAAAGCATTGTGTTGACTAAGGGGAGTATCACATGAAGTTCAATTTACAGGAAACCATTTCCGAAGAAGCAGGTATGCCAAAGATTATGGTCATTGGTCTTGGCGGCGGCGGCGGTAATGCCGTTGATTATATGGTGCGTTCACAGGTAGAAGGGGTTGAATTTATCTGTGCCAATACTGATGTTCAGGCGCTTAAAAAGTCAAAGGTAGCGACTTGTATTCAATTGGGTGCAAATGGTCTAGGTGCCGGAGCAAACCCGGATAGAGGAATGGAAGCCGCCAAAGAAAATATTGAACAAGTCAAAGAAGCCCTTAGAGGTGCTGACATGGTCTTTATTACCGCCGGAATGGGTGGAGGAACGGGCACAGGTTCTGCCCCCGTGGTCGCACAAGCCGCTCGTGAAATGGGGATTTTAACTGTTGGTGTGGTTAGCCGCCCATTTGGGTTTGAACGCCGTGGTAAAATCGCCGATGCCGGGATCGAACAATTAGCGGAACATGTGGATTCACTGATTACGGTTCCAAATGATAAGTTGTTAAAAGTGTTGGGGCGTGATTTTGTATTGGCAAAAGCTTTTGATTATGCGAATGAAGTCTTGCATGGCGCGGTGCAAGGGATATCAGAATTAGTCACTCGCCCGGGGATGATTAACGTCGACTTTGAAGATTTAAGAACTGTGATGACCGAAAGAGGCGTTGCCATGATGGGGGTTGGGCATGCGACGGGTGAAGATAGAGCCATTAAAGCGGCTGAAAAAGCCATTGCCAATCCACTACTTGAAGATATTTCGGTATCGGGTGCACGTGGATTATTGGTTAACATTACTTCTGGCTTGGATTTTACACTCGGGGAATTTAATGAAGTCGGTGATGTCATTGATCAAGTCGCTTCTGAAGATGCCAAAGTGATTATCGGAACCTCGATTGATGAAAGTATGACGGATGAAATTAGAGTGACCGTGGTGGCAACAGGGCTGACAGAAGCGGGAGCAGCCAAAAGACCAGAAGTGGTTAAACCAAATTTACAAGCGGTAGAAGCCAGTAAGGCAGAAGAAAAAGTCAGCTTAAATACGCAAACAGAAAAGCCGGTAGAACCAGAAGTCGTCCGTCCAAAAATGGTGGTGAATGGTGGGGTAACAGGCCGAGTAGATGCCAATTCAAATTACTTGGATATTCCAGCTTTTTTACGTCGTCAAGTAGATTAATACAGCGTCTGCGCTGTTTTGATCTTGATTTTGAGCGCTTGAGTTTTAGAGGTGGCTGTGCAAAAACTCCCCAGCCTTCGCCCGTTTAAAACCATTCACTGGCAAGGTTTCTTTGCACTTTTTTTACTGAGTGTGTTGGTCATTTCAATGATTGCCATCGTTGAAGTTCAACACCAAGTAAGGCATTTAGAAACACAAGTTGCTCAATCCCTCAAAAAACAGGTAACCCTTCACCAAGAATTGGGTAGGCTAACCTTAGAAAAACATCACCTTACCGCTCTAGCAAGGGTAGAGTATTTAGCGAAAACACAGCTTAACATGACGCTGGAAAAATCGCCTAAACGCCAAAACTTCCAAATAATTTTTCTGGAAAAAAATAATGCAACCGATGAACCAGAATCCACTCATTAAACGAGATTCTATCGTTCTAATCCTTATTGTTATGCTATTTATGGCAATCATCGCCAAAGCATTTCATGTTCAGATCCTCCAAGCCGATTTCTTGCAAGACGAAGGGAATAAGCGTCAAATCAGAACGCTTAATATTCCTGCTCCCAGAGGGGATATTCTTGACCGTAATGGTCACGTTCTTGCACTGAGTACACCGATCGATTCCATTTGGGTGGATCCAAAAACATTAGCATTTTACCTAGACCCCGTTGCTCAGCAAACACAACTGCTTTCTGAAAAACTCAGTGAATCACAATTACAGAAAAGGCAAGTAACGATTGAGCAGAAATATCAAGCTTATCAACAGATGCTAGCCCTATTGGAACTCAGCCCGGAAAGTTTTACACCACAGGTGCTGGCTAAACGAGATCGTCGTTTTCTTTATGTCAAACGCGGAGTCTTGCCTGAAATAACGAAACAAATTGAGGCTCTTGATGTGCCTGGACTTTATGTTCAAAATCAATATAAACGTTATTATCCAACCGGAGAAGTCGTTAGTCATCTTATCGGATTTACCAATATTGATGATGTCGGTATTGCCGGTATTGAAAAAACCTATGACGATTGGCTGTCAGGCCGCGAAGGGAAAAAACAAATTGTCAAAGACCGCGCCGGCCGTGTAGTGGCCTTCGTAAAAGATTTACAGCCGGCAAAACCCGGTAAATCAATTCATTTAAGCATCGATAAGGACATCCAGTTTTTTCTGTTTCATGCGATGAAAAAGAGTTTTATTCAACATCAAGCGACCAGCATGATGTCAGTGATTTTGGATGCAAAAACAGCTGAAGTCATTGCCATGGTTTCTTTACCCGCCTTTAACCCGAATGATCGCAGCCAACTTCAAGGGGAACGTCTTCGTAACCGAGTGGTGACGGATGTGGTTGAACCCGGGTCTTCAGTGAAACCATTTATCATTGCCAAAGCTTTGGATTTAGGGGTGATCGGCCTAGAGGATCAGATTAATACGTCCCCTGGTTCGATGACCATTCAAGGGCAGCGCATTAGTGATACTCGTAATCATGGTGCCTTGACGCCTGCCGAAGTGATTCAGCAATCCAGTAATATTGGTGCCAGCAAAATAGCGTTTAAAATGACGCCGCAGCAACAATGGCAAATGTTTCATGATATTGGCTTTGGACAAGATTTAGGTCTGTTTCTACCGGGAGAGACCATGGGGTATCTCCGTCCTGCGAACGAATGGCAAAAAATTGATCAAGCCTCCAGTTCTTTTGGTTATGGTTTTAATATTAATTTAATGCAATTGGCTCATGCTTATATGGTAATCAGTCATCAAGGTGAATTAAAGCCGCTTTCGGTGATCAAACGCAACCCTGATACAGAAAATCCGGGTCGGCAAATTATCTCGTCAACCGTGGCGCAACAGGTTTTAGGGATGATGGAGGCAGTGGTTGCACAAGGGGGAACGGCGCCGCAAGCTAAAGTGGATGGCTATCGGGTTGCCGGTAAAACCGGAACCGTACATTTAACCAAAGCCGGGGGCTATGAAGCCAATCAATATTTATCCTTATTTGCCGGGATTGTGCCGGTATCGAATCCAAAATATATTATGGTTGTCGCTGTGAATAAACCCAGCCGAGGGATTTATTATGGCGGTAAAGTCGCCGCGCCAATCTTTAAAGAGGTCATGACCGATGTATTGCGATTAAAAAACATTGCCCCAGACGATGTTTGGCAGGGACATTGAGATGATGACACTCAAAGCGTTATTGGCAGATTTAGATGGGGGTGAGATGCCTTTATTAACGGATGCCGTGGCACAGAAAATTATTTCGCAACTGACTGTCGATTCCCGAGATGCGATTGCCGGGAGTGCCTTTATCGCGCTGGCCGGTTTCAATTCACATGGCATGACCTATGCCGAGCAAGCCGTGGCAAAAGGTGCCCATGTTATTTTGGCTGAAAAGTCACCAGGCCTGGTGAAAATGGATAGCGTAGTATCAGTCCATCATCAAGGGCAACAGCTCACTGTGCCTGTTATTTGGCTAGCCGATCTTGCAAAGCGCTGTGCAAATCTGGCAAAACGATTTTATGGTCATCCAAGCCGGCAACTCAAAGTCATTGGTGTGACAGGCACCAATGGCAAAACATCCACTGCCCACTATATTGCCCAACTGCTATCAGCAAGTGGCTTCAAGGTTGGGCTATTAGGCACCTTAGGGAATGGCTGGTTGGGCGCGTTAACCGCCTCACAAAACACTACTTTGGACGTGATTACTTTAAATCGCTGGTTGGCGTTTTTTGCCGGGAATCAAGCCGATATCGTCGTAATGGAAGTCTCCTCTCATGCAATCTCTTTAGCAAGAATAGCGGGCATCGAATTTTGTGGTGTGGCCTTAACTCAGGTGACCCGAGATCATTTAGATTTTCATCACACAGAACAAGCTTATCAATCGGTTAAAAAGCAGTTATTTGCAGATTACCCCAGCCAGTTTCAGGTACTGAATTTGGACGATGCGATTGGTCGTGAACTGGCTGAAGAATCGACCCTATCCAGTCGCAAACTGGGGTATTCTTGGCAGAAATCGTCAGCCGATATTTATGCAATGTCATCGATGTTATATGAACAGGGGATGAAAGGCGCGTTAACAATCTCACAAACACCCATAAAATTTGATGTCCCCTTAATGGGGCAGTTTAATTTAGAAAATATGCTGTGTGCAATCGGCGTGAATGTTGGCTTAGGACTGTCTGCAAAACAGATTGAAGCGGCGCTCACCCATCTAAAACCTGTGGCTGGGCGTATGCAGTGTCTACGGCAGTTCGGAATGGCAACTGTCGTTATCGATTATGCGCATACGCCCGATGCATTACAAGCATTGCTCATTGCGGTCAGAGCGCATTTATCAAGTCCCAATCAAAAGCTTTGGCTGGTTTTTGGCTGTGGAGGGGATCGAGATCAGGGCAAACGCCCCTTAATGGGTCAGGTTGCAGAAGATTATGCCGATAAAGTCATTTTGACAGATGATAATCCGCGTTGCGAATCCCCACAGCACATTGTTCAACAAATTTCAGCCGCTATGCAGAAACCTTTTCAAGTAATTCATGATCGTGCTGAAGCGGTTGCTACCGTTATAGCACAGGCCAGCCCGGGGGATGTGGTGGTTTTGGCCGGTAAAGGGCATGAGTCCACTCAAGAAATTGCGGGAAGAAAAATCCCTATGCAGGACGAGAATTTGGTCAATCAGGCCTATCAGTGTAAAAGGAATTCATTATGAGTTGGTTATTAAATGAAGTCATTCAAGCTGTCAATGGTGTGTTGATTGGCGATAACCTTGGGGAAGCGGATGTGATCTTGGAATCTGTCAGCACCGATACTCGTACTCTTCAAGCCGGCGCTTTGTATATCGCCATAAAAGGCGCTCAGTTTGATGGACATCATTTTATCGAAGAAGCGGTCATCGAGGGGGCGGTTGCCATTTTGGTGTCAGAGCCGGTCACCTCTGCTGTGCCTGCAATCTTGGTGGATGATACGCTAGCGGCGTATGGTCAGCTTGCCGCTTGGCATCGTCAAAAAATGCCATTAAAAGGGGTGGTGGGCATTACCGGATCGAATGGCAAAACCACGACAAAAGAGATATTAGCAACCATACTGCAACAGCAAGCGTCGGTATGGGTGACACCCGGTAACTTCAACAATGAAGTGGGGGTTCCTCAAACCCTATTGCAAATTGAAGAACAGCATGATTATGCAGTGATTGAGATGGGCGCAAATCACCCGAATGAAATTGGCTACCTGACTCAATTAGTGAAGCCAACCGTGGCGGTGATTACCTTAGCGGCTAGTGCACACTTGGAAGGCTTTGGCTCATTACCAGGCGTGATTAAGGCTAAGGGGCAAATTCTAGAGGGGGTGGCCGCTGGGGGAACGGCTGTTCTCAATATTGATTCTCCCGGGTTTGACGTCTGGCATCAACAGGCACAAACCCTTAATTTGACTGTCGTTAGCTTTGGTTATCATCCTTCAGCACAGGTTCGAATTGCGCACATAAAACAAAATGAAGCCAGTATTGAGTTTGAATGTCATCTGTCCACTCAAGGGCATGCCTTTGTCGAGCAAGTTTATTTGCCCGTTTTAGGCGCTCATAATGCCATGAATGCAGCCGCAGCGGTAGCGGCTTGTTTGGCTTTGGGGTTGGAATGGCCACAAATTCAACCAGGCCTGGTCAATTTTCACGGGGTTTGCGGACGGGGACAAACACATCCATTACCGCACGGCGTTTTGATTGATGACAGTTATAATGCTAACCCTACATCCATGCAGGTTGCAATTGATACCCTCATGCGCTGTCCCGGTGAGGGCATCGTTTGCTTAGGGGCAATGGCTGAATTGGGAGAAAATAGTGCTGCACTGCATCTCGAATTGGCCGACTATGCAAAATCGGCCGGTGTTAAATACTTGTATTTAGTTGGCGAAGCAACCGAACCCATGGCCGCTCAATTTGGTGAGGGCGCGCATTGGTTTCAAAGTCATCAGCTGTTAGCCGAGGCGCTATCGAAAAGGGTGGCGCAAAACCAAATTCAAAATGTCCTTATTAAGGGCTCGCGTTCCGCAAAAATGGAAAAAGTTGGGCAGGCCTTATTGGCTCAACTGGCGCCATCACATTAAGGAAAAAACATGCTGATCTATTTAACCGACTATCTATCACAATTTATTTCAGGCTTTAGTGTATTTAATTACATTACCATGCGCACCATTATGAGTGTGCTAACCGCTTTACTGATTTCTTTTGTGATCGGACCCAAAGTGATTCGATGGTTAATTCGATTAAAGGTCGGACAAAGTGTGCGGCTAGATGGCCCGCAATCGCATCTGATAAAAACCGGAACGCCGACGATGGGCGGGGTGATGATTTTATTTTCAGTCTCGATTGCAGTGTTATTGTGGGGAAATTTAACCAATCATTACTTAGTCATTGCAACCTTAACCATGCTGGGGTTTGGGTTGATTGGCTTTATTGATGACTATCAAAAAGTGGTCTATAAAGACCCAAACGGAATGCGCTCAAGAACCAAGTTTTTCTGGCAATCTTTAGTCGGACTGATTGCGGCTTATAGTTTGTTTGCATTCGCCAAGGTGCCTTCTGAGTCTCTGTTGTTGATCCCTTATATGAAAGATACGTTTATTTATCTTGGCGCTTGGGGCATGGTGTTGAGTTATTTGGTGATTGTCGGAACCTCAAATGCGGTCAATCTTACCGATGGACTGGATGGGTTAGCGATTATGCCAACGGTGATGATTTCGACAGCTCTGGGGGTGTTCGCTTATGTCTCCGGGCATGTGTATTTTGCCGATTACTTACAGATTCCGTATTTACCCGGTGTTGGAGAACTGACTATCTTTTGTGCCGCACTGGCGGGCGCAGGATTAGGCTTTCTTTGGTTTAATGCCCATCCGGCGCAAGTTTTTATGGGCGATGTCGGATCCTTGTCCATCGGTGCAGCCATGGGGGTGGTTGCGGTGGCGGTGAAGCAAGAATTGGTACTGTTTATTATGGGGGGGATTTTCGTTGCCGAAACCCTTTCGGTGATTCTTCAGGTTGGCTCTTTTAAGCTACGTGGGGGCAAGCGTATTTTCTTAATGGCGCCTTTACACCATCATTTTGAACAAAAAGGCTGGCATGAATCTCAGGTGATTGTACGATTTTGGATTATTACCATTTTATTAGTATTAATCGGGTTAGCGAGTTTAAAAATACGCTGATTAGATAGAGAATACACAGATTAAGCAAGTTGAAAAAAGGAAAGAACAGTGTATCTAGTTGCCGGGTTGGGGTTAAGTGGACAAAGTGTGTTGCGTTATTTTGCAAGCCAAGGTGAACCTTGTTATGCCTTTGATACGCGAGCTGATTTGGAGATCGAAACCTTAAAAGCACAGTATCCTCAAGTTATTTTTGCCACCGGAAAACTGCCGAGCGGCTGGTTTGCAAAGGTTGATAAAATGGTACTCAGTCCCGGTATTGCCTTGTCATCAGCATGGGTGAAACCTTTTTTGCAAGCAGGTAAGGAAGTGATTGGGGATATTGAACTGTTTGCGCGTTCAGTCGGTGAACCCATTGTCGCCATTACCGGGTCAAATGGTAAAAGTACGGTCACCACTTTAGTGGTACAAGCCTTAAAAAAAGCGGGGTATGTTGTTGGCTTGGGCGGTAACATTGGTAAACCGGCGTTGGATTTATTGCTTGAAGACAACGAATTTGACGTTTATGTGTTGGAATTGTCCAGTTTTCAATTGGAAACCACCTATTCGCTGCAAGCAACCAGTGCGGCATTGCTGAATATTTCAGAAGACCACATGGATCGCTATGATTCCTTAGAGGCCTATATACAAGCGAAACTGACCATTTTGAATAATGCAGAGTGGGCGGTGTTACCACAAGATTTTAAATTGATAAAAACGGTTAAAGTTCAAAATGAACTGCGTTTTGGACTGGGGGATAGTCAATTCCCTATACCAGATCAAGCCTATGGTATCGTGAAAAAAAATAACCAGGCCTGGCTGGGGTGGGGAAGCCATGCTGCGGTGCCTGTGCAGGCGATGGCGCAACAAGGTATTCATCATCAATTGAATGCGTTAGCGATGATGGCTTTGTGTCGTCCTTTTAACGTGTCTGACGATGTTTATGCTCAGGTACTCAGCGAGTTCAAAGGCCTGCCCTATCGTAGTCAATGTATTGCGTTACACAATCACGTTCAGTGGATAAATGATTCAAAGGGAACCAATGTCGGCGCGACTTTAGCGGCGATTAAAACCAGTTTGGCAACGATTGAGGGGCAGCTCATTTTAATTGCCGGAGGGGTTGGTAAAGAAGCCAATTTTTCAGCATTAGACGCGGCGCTTCGTCAAAGGTGTCGAGCCGTGATTTTATTTGGTCGAGACAGGCATAAAATTGCTGCGGATTGTCATCTTGAAAATACACATCTGGTTGAAACCTTGCCGGAAGCCATTGCCCTGGCAGATTTACAGGCACAGCGCGGAGATGCGGTGTTGTTTTCACCTGCTTGTGCCAGTTTTGATCAGTTTCAAAATTATGAGGATCGGGGTGAACACTTTGACCATTGGGTTCATCAACGGCTAGCCAAAGGAACTGTTTAATGCGGCTACTTAATCAATCGTTTAAAGATTGGCAAGTCTCCTCGAAACAATGGCCGGTGGATTACTTATTATTGGCGGGATTGGTGGCGCTAATGGTTATGGGGTTAACGATGGTCGCTTCCAGTTCTGTTGCCATCGGTGAAAAACGTTTTGATGATCCGCTGCATTATCTGTGGCGACAATTGTTTTCATTGGGCTTGGGCGTGCTGGCGGCAATCATTTTTGTTCAATTCCCCTTGGCTTTTTGGCGAAAAAGACGGGGGTTTTTATTTCTTTTGGGGTTGGGGTTATTGTTATTGGTATTGATTTTTGGCCGAGAAATTAATGGCAGTCAACGATGGTTGCCGTTAGGCGTTATGAACTTTCAGGTGTCGGAGTTTATGAAGATGGCCGTGGTACTGTTTATGGCAGGCTATCTGGATCGACATGGCCATGCGGTGCGTGAAAGTTATGAAGCGGTCTTTCGCTTGGCATTACCTTTTGGGGTCATGGCTCTGTTGTTGTTAATGGAACCGGATTTTGGCAGTACCTTTGTGATAGCCGTGATTTTAACCGGCATGCTACTGATTGCCGGCGCCCCTTGGCGA
Source organism: Piscirickettsiaceae bacterium CG07_land_8_20_14_0_80_44_28 (assembly GCA_002779995.1). Lineage (GTDB taxonomy): Bacteria > Pseudomonadota > Gammaproteobacteria > Thiomicrospirales > Thiomicrospiraceae > Hydrogenovibrio. The sequence continues at coordinate 3,406 of PEWX01000079.1, read as the reverse complement.
TTTTTTGTCATCACGGTTTTACCGATCGCTCTGTTATTGATTACCATGGTGATTACCTCGCCATACCGGCTGGCAAGGGTCACCAATTTCCTGGATCCCTGGTCAGATCCTTTTGGACAGGGTTATCAGTTAACGCAAGCGCTTATCGCCTCAGGTCGTGGCGAATGGCTGGGTGTGGGGCTGGGAGAAAGCGTTCAAAAATTATTATATTTACCTGATGCACATACCGATTTTTTATTTTCAATCTATGCTGAAGAACTCGGGCTGATGGGGGTCATTGCTTTGGTTTTATTGTATGCCTTTATTTTATGGCGCTGTTTTCGGATTGGTCGAAAAAGCCTAGAACAGCAGCAAGTGTTTGGCGGGTTAATCGCTTATGGTGTGGGTATCTGGATTGCATTGCAAGCGGTTATCAATATGGGGGTCAATTTAGGATTGTTTCCAACCAAAGGCTTAACCTTACCCTTAATGAGTTATGGTGGATCCAGTGTATTGATGCTATTGATTACACTGGCAATCGTCATCCGCGTGGATATCGATTCAAGACAGCAAATCCCTTCGGAATGAAAAAAGAGAGGTTGCCATGAAAAAGATTTTAATAATGGCAGGCGGAACGGGCGGTCATGTTTTTCCCGGGCTGGCGTTAGCGGAAGCGTTAGCAGAACACCAAGTGCAAACCGTTTGGCTGGGCACGCAAAATGGTATGGAGCAACAGTGGGTGACGGCTGCGCAATTGCCGTTTCATGCGATTGCCATCAAAGGTTTAAGAGGCAACGGTTGGTGGGGTTGGCTAAAAGCCCCCTTTAAGGTATTAAAGGCTTGGCGACAAGCGAGAAAAATCATTCAGCAAGAAGCCCCAGATGTCGTTTTAGGCATGGGGGGATTTGTTTGCGGGCCGGGTGGACTCGCCGCACTGTCATTGAGAATCCCATTGGTCTTGCATGAGCAGAACGCTATTGCGGGTTTAACCAATAGACTACTTGCCCCTTTTGCAAAATGGGTATTGTGTGCTTTTCCACAAAGTCGGTTTTCGAGTGCCAATACCCTCGTTGTCGGCAATCCGGTTCGAGCGGGGTTAGCAAAGATACCAACCGTGGCGCAAACGACGGCTTCGCGCCCCATCCATCTATTGATACTGGGCGGCAGTCGAGGGGCTTTGGCCTTGAATGAAACGGTGCCTGCCGCTTTGGCATTAATGCCTGAGTCCATTCGCCCACAGGTGGTTCATCAAACGGGAGAGAAAACCCTATCGGCAGCGCAAGCGGCTTATCAACAAGCTGGCGTGGCCGCATCTGTGGTTCCTTTTATTGATGATATGGTGAGCGCTTATGCGCAGGCAGACTTGGTGATTTCTCGAGCAGGTGCTTTAACCGTATCCGAATTGATGGCCGCCGCCAGGCCTGCATTATTGGTGCCTTATCCACATGCGGTCGATGATCATCAAACCGCCAATGCCGAAGCATTGGTCAAACTGGGTGGGGGTGAGGTGATTGCTCAATCGGATTTAACCCCTGCGTTATTGCGCGATAAATTGCTACCCTGGCTTGATTTAGCGCATTGTGAAACCGCTTCCCGATTGATTCGACAACAGTCCCCCCAAAACGCCACCGCAACCATTGTGGAAAGGCTGCTAGCCATTAAGGGTTGAACGGCGACGATAGACAGCACTCACCAAGCAAGATAATTTTTGATTAACAGGAGGCGATATGTCAGCTAGCGTATCTCAGTATGCCGATCTAGTCGGAAAGCGTATTTTAATCACAGGGGCTTCTAGCGGAATCGGTGCCGGTATGGCTGGGGTTCTTGCTCAACAGGGCTGTCATTTGGTTTTGCATTATCATCACAATCAGACAGGCATTGCGAAAACCTTAGAAACCGTTTTAGCGCTGGGGGCGAAAGCCGAAATACTGCAATGTGATTTTCGTCAATTGGAAAGCGTCCATAAAAATCAGGCAAAAGTCATAGACTTTTTGTCCGGCGGTGATGATATTTCAGAGGATAACGAAAACAAGATCGTCTAAATTATCAGAGAATAGAATCATGATGACGTTATACTGGGAAATTGCCAATAAAATCGCTGAAGGGAAAAGTTTTCGGTTCGCAACGATTATCTCGGCAGGCGCGGCGCCGATGAGTCTATTCGATAACAATGAGTTTCCTATAATTTTCCGGAATCCCGGTGTGGATATATTGGAAAATGTATCGACAAACGCGATGTTGATGCGGGTAGAAAATTCGGGCGATCCCATCGTCTGGCGAGAATCGGTTCGGGCTTGCGTTCGGAGTGGCGCAAAAGAAATTCTATTTGTTGGTAGCGGAATCTCGACCGAATACAAAGCGCCTTACAACGGTTGCATTGTAACAAACCATGTAAATGTTTCTGGAGGAAACCCGCTGATCGGTCAGAACGATGATTATTTAGGTGTGCGATTTCCCGACATGTCAAACCTATATCATCCACTGTTGATAGATCGGCTGAGAGCCTATTCGGATAAAGCGAATCTGGAAGAAGGCGGATTGTTGGTTTGTTGCGGTAAAACCGCCGCGACTGATCTTGAAAAACGCATCGCCGAACGTCCGGAAATCAAAGTCGTATCCCGCGACGTTGCGTTTGGAGCCATCGCCGCCAAGCATGCGGGAATTCCCTCGGCGGCGGTCGTCTTTTATCCAAACGTCAAGCCGGAGATTGTCGTCGGCATGATCCGGGAATATTTTAAGAATATGCGGTGACGGCGACGCAATTTCCCCGCGGTTTAAAGAAAATCCATAAAATCGTTTCTAATTATCTTCTCTTTTGGGTTATATTTTTGTCCTGAAACGATGTTGATGGATTTTTACAGGGGAGTTATTGAGTAACAAAAGTCTGATTCTGGCTCTGGTTTGTATCGTACAGGTTTTCGCGCGCGCCGAAAGCGTTGATCGTTCGGATCAGATTTTCGCAAATAAGGACACGGCGCGAGTCTGGGTTTACATTCGGAAAGAAGCGTTGACAGAAAACCGAAGACAGCCGGATATTTGTTCCAATAGGACCCAGCGTCGCCTTCAAAAAATGGGATTGTCCGTCGCCGAAGATTTTATCCCAGACGATTCATTTCGCGCCAGACTTTCAGAATGTGTCATAACGATTCGGCATTATTCGAAAATTCTCTGTGCTTACAGTTGTGAGATTACTCGCGAACAGTATGACGAAGTTCTTGCACGGCCCGAAATCGAAAAAATTACCCCCGTCGGCGTTTATAAAAAAAACAACGATTTTGAACGGATTGTTGTGGCGGATAAAAGTCTCGGCCGCACTTTGAGTAACGCCGGTGATTATGGCAATTCCTATCAACAACTCGCGCAGTTGAACATTCCTGCCGTTCATGATTCCGGTTTGACCGGAAATGGCATCCGCATTGCCATATTC
>PEWX01000008.1 GCA_002779995.1 Piscirickettsiaceae bacterium CG07_land_8_20_14_0_80_44_28 | reverse complement strand
TTGTTGATCTTGTTGGATCAATCATTAGGATAAACCACTTTCCCTCTCAAGTCATACACCAGAAATGATCATAACTCTAACCCTTTTAGAAAAGCCCAAAGCCCGTATTGACGGGCTTTTTACATGATGGCGTTTTAAACATTCAAATTTACCCAGGCCTGGGTATTTTTCGGGGGGTACGCCTTCACCTAGCAATACTGATTTCTTTAATGTAATATTATGAAAAGCGTTTTTTTATTGCGCCCGTAAACCCGGGTAATATCGTATTACAAGGTAAAAGTTCCTGATACTAAATGTTGGACTGACCGCAGGCGATCGGTCTAATAGTGTTAAACCATACAGGTTGTCGTCATGTCATTATGATTTTTCAAAATTATTATCGAAACCTTATACGTTGCAGGTTACAATTCACAATTCGAAGATGATGCTTAACTTCAAACATAAAGGGCTCGAAAATTTCTTTAAAACGGTTAGTAAATCTGGGATTCAGACTAAACATGCTAATCGGCTTAAATTAATTCTTGGTCGTTTAAATGCTTCAGTTTCTCCTGAGGATATGAACCTTCCAGGTTTGTATTTACATCAATGGTCTGGAGACAGGCCTGACACCTGACATCTGGTCAGTTAGAGTAAGTGGAAATTGGTGTGTAACTTTTAGATTCAATGGTGAGCTTGCTGAAATAGAATCCCACAATATTTTAATTAGGAATATAAGCATGGAAAACAAACAAGTGGAACCTTGTTCAACCCAAGAGCATAAGCCGAGTAGAGCCGAGGCCTATTTTGAAGCGGCTTTGTGGAATAGCCGTTTTGTGGTGTTGATTGCTGTCATCGCCAGTTTAATCACCGCCTTTGGGGTTTTCTATCTGACTTCGGTGGACATTTTCTATACGATTTCGCATCTGACCCATTATCACGAGTTGGACGATACTGGACGCGCCTTGTTGAAAGCGCAAACCGTGGCGCATGTGGTTGGATCGGTTGATGGATTCCTCTTAGGTGCAATCCTATTGATTTTCTCTTTGGGTCTGTATGAGCTCTTTATTTCCAAAATCGACATTGCCGGCACCAAACACGGAGCCAGCAACATTCTGTTTATCAACTCGTTGGATGACTTAAAAGATCGTTTGGCCAAAGTGATTGTGTTGATCCTGATCGTCATGTTTTTTGAGCAAGCGATTTTCCTTAAACCGACCGAGCCGTTGGAGTTGTTGTATTACTCCTTGGCAATCATGCTGGTGTCTCTGGCCTTGTACCTGTCGCATAAGGCCTACCACTGAAACGTTTGGCTTTGAAAGCGTTGCTAAAAAGCCTCTTAAGCAAGGTTGCTTTGCTCCGGTTGTGAGTTGCGGTTGTCAATGGTGTCAACTTTTCCAGCCACGATTTTTAGGATTTTGTCACAATAGGGGAGCAGGCGCTCATCATGAGTCACCATGATAATCGCAACTTCTTGACTTTTTGCAATGTCCTTAAGCAGTTTGACCACGCTGTGCGCACGTTCTATATCCAGAGCCGCCGTGGGCTCATCCGCCAGAATAATTTCCGGGTGGGTGGCAAGAGCCCGTGCGATGGCGACGCGTTGATTTTGTCCACCGGATAAATCACTCGGCATAGAGTGTAATTTGTCTTCTAGTCCCAAGAAGTTTAAAAATTCGCTACTGATTTGGGTGGACTGCTGTTCGCTCTGCTTATTGGTTAAGGGTAAAAGACTGACGTTTTCGATGACATTCAAAAATGGAATCAGGTAGTGAGCCTGAAAAATGAAGCCGATTTTTTCTCTGCGTAATGTCCGTGTATCGGCTTTACTCCAGGCGTTATCATAAACCAAGGTGTCGCCTAACCAAATCTTCCCGGCGGTGGGTTCAAGTACACAGCCAATCATCATTAAAAGCGTGCTTTTACCGGCACCACTCGGTGCAATTAAAGCGACCAGTTCCCCTTTTTCTACTTCAAAGCTAGCCCCTGTAATAACATGAACGGCATTATCACCCTCACCAAACTGTTTAACGAGATTTTCAACGCGTATTCCACTTTTTTTCACATTATCCTCCAATGGCAGACGCAGGATCGGCTTTCATTACTTTGAATACGCCAAATAGTGACGCGATAAAGGATGCAAGCAAAATAACAAAAAATAGTACAATTGAATCAGACCATAAAAGCACAACGCGTTTTGGAAATTGCAGATAGATTAAATGAGCAAAGAGGTTGCCAAAAACAAAGGCGATCGCTCCCAGCATTAAGGTCTCTTGCATGATCATTTGCACCACCATACGATTAGGAATGCCAATCAGCTTCATAATAGAAATTTCTTTAATTTTTTCGAGTGTCATGGTGTAAATAATCAGCCCGATGATGATGCCACTGACTAAGACAAGAATGGCGGTAAATAACCCGATTTGTTTAGAGGCTCGTTCAATGAGGTTTTCATTTAATATCGCTGTCTGTTGGTTGTGGGTATAGGTGGTTAGGTGTTTCCATTGTTGAATTTGCGCCGCGACCTCATCCGCTCGGTATCCAGTTCTAATTTTAGCCACAACGGTATTCACCAGTTGGGTCACTTGAGTCGATTGGCCACGGGCGCGATCATTTCGGATTCTTGGATTAGAGTATGAAAATTGCATATTTTGTGCATCCTTTAAACTGATGTAGACTAATGGTTCTCCACCGGATGACACAGTGCCTTGTGTTACACCAACAACGGTATAAGTATCCCGTCCCAAAGGAATCTTCTCTCCTAATTGAAAGCCAGTTTTATCGGTAACCACCATTTCGTAATGCTGAGCTTGCAGCACTCGCCCAGCCATCAGCCGACTGCGCGGGATGATATCAAACTCGCCCAGTGGATCGATGCCTACCGCCATGACACGAACCGCCTGATTCTGGCGATTGAAAAGCTGAATATTTTGAAAAGTCAAAGCCGCAGTTTGGGCAATTCCATCAAGACTCTTCAGCGTGTCTTGAATGTCCTGATGCAGGCGGGAAGATTCGGCAAATGGGCCTAAGGTATGTTGTTGCACCACCCATAAATCTGCCGCAATGTCATCTAAAAGAATGCGGGCGTCGTCAAGCATGCCGCGATAGACGCCAATCATAATCAATACTATGCCAAGCAACATTCCGACCCCCATGGCGGTCACAATAAATTTGCTCAAGGTGTGGCGAATGTCTTTATTGGCTAAATTAATCATTCGAAAAGACCTTGGCCCCTTCAAATAATGGCTTTTTGTCTTTGTTGGGTAAAATGACTGTGGTGGAGGTCTCCACTGCTGCTTGGAAGGCAAAGTGCGTAGGGTTGCTCGCCAAGACGTTAATCGGCATAAAGTGGGCTCTACCTTCTTGATTGACCCAAAGTCCATGCTGGGTTTTATAGATACTGAGCGCAGCATTTGGAAGACTGAGCGTTTGTTCTAAGATATGAGTATGAATCTTTACTTGTGCTTGTTCATTCAGAAAAGGGTTTGAAGGTGGGGTGTCAAATCCGATGTAAACGACGCGTTCGAGTGTGATTGGGTCACTTTGTGCATCAATGCGCTTAACCGACCCGCTAAATATCTTTTCAGGCTGAGAACGCAAGCGTATTTCTGCAGGTTGGTTGAGTGCTAACCGCCCGCTGATGCGTTCATCAATATAAGCTCTCACCCATAACGACTCAGTTTTTAATATTTTAAATATGGCTTGTCCGGGTACCAGACTTGCGCCCACTTCGGCGAGGCGTTCAATAATCATTCCTCCTTCTGGAGCATGCAATTTAAGATTGGCTAATTTTGCCTGAATCACCTCACGGCTTTTTTTGATGCGATTGAGTTCAGCATGAATTAATTTCAGGCGTGTTTTTGAAGATGCCAGTGCAATATTAGCTTGCAATTTGTTGGATTCGGATTCATCAAATTGGGCTTGCGAAATGGCTTGTTTTTGTAGCATGGTTTTGTTGCGTTCATGCACAAGCTTAGCCAAATTGTAACGTTCTTGGTTCAATTGTATGTCTTGTTGGGTGCTCTGTATTTCCAATTGAGTTTTTTCTAGAAAAGCCTGTGTTTCCTCAAGCGTGGCGAGCAGCTCTGATGCATCCAATTGCGCCAAGAGTGCGCCGGATTTGACTCTGTCTCCGTGGTCCGCATAGAGTTCGGTCATGCGACCGCTTACTGGAAACCCCAGGTCATAAATCAGCTGGGCATCCAGCTCGCCAATGCCTTGTATCCAAACATCAAATGAGCCAATTTTAGGCAGTACATGCTGGTAGGTGGATTTAGGTTGATAGATATGGGTGTAAAAGGTTGCAGATCCAATGAGCACAATACCCAGTAAGGCCCCCCAACGGATAAGAGCTCTTTTCATAACGAATCCTTATAAATCGTCAAAACATTATTTAAGACCCCATTATAGAGCTTTGCAAAATCAATATAGGGCAGGAAGCAATATTTTGTTATTCGACGACAACTAACTTGGCCGCTTTGAATTAATAGAAATCAATAGGGTCATATATGGACACGCCTCTGATTTCAAGCAATAAAATTCCGTTAATGAGACCTTTGCAAGACCACCTCAAAACTTGACCGATTTCGAAAATCGTCATTTTTTTGAAGTTAATCTCGCATTTGGCTCCTTTTTAGCTGAATAT
>PEWX01000034.1 GCA_002779995.1 Piscirickettsiaceae bacterium CG07_land_8_20_14_0_80_44_28 | reverse complement strand
TAAAACTATGTTAATCCATGCTCACCTTTTGATCTTATCACTTTTCTTTTCGCTGCTCAGCGGAACCGTTTTGGCCTATACGCCCCCCCAACAAACAGAACAAGATTTTCAACAATGGCTCCAAAACTTTAAACAACAAGCGCGCCAAAAAAATATCTCGGCTCAAACACTCAATAAAGCATTTCAAAATATCCACCTGAATCATCGCGTATTAGAACTGGATCGTCAGCAACCCGAATTTACCCGCACATTTTGGCAGTATATGAACAGTGCGGTTACCGACTGGCGAATAAAAAAAGGCTCAGAACTTTACCAACAACATAAACAACAATTGCAAACTGTCACCCAAAAATACGGGGTTCCGGGACGATTTTTAATTGCTTTTTTGGGAATGGAAACCAATTATGGCGACTATACAGGGAACACCCCTATTATTGAATCGCTCGCTACCCTTTCTTATGATCTTAGACGTTCTGACTATTTTCAAAAAGAGCTGATAGCGGCTTTAACCATTCTCGACCAAGAACATATTCCTGTCGAACAAATGCGTGGTTCATGGGCAGGTGCAATGGGGCAATGCCAATTTATGCCCAGCAACTATCTACAATATGCTGTCGATGCCGATCAATCCGGCAAACGCGATTTATGGAATAGCCTTCCGGATGTTTTTCATTCAATGGGAAATTTCCTTAAAAAAATGGGCTGGCAAACTGCTGAAAACTGGGGACGCGAAGTCCAACTCCCTGCCAAGTTTGACTATTCACTCGCTGATGGTGAATTGCGACAATCTTTAACAGAGTGGCGGAAACTGGGGTTAAAACTCGCTGATGGTCGCCCACTGCCTGACGAAGCAATGGACGCAGCGCTAATCTTACCCTACGATTACCGGGGTCCGGCCTTTTTGGTGTTTCAAAACTTCGAGGTCATTAAACGCTGGAACCGATCGGACAACTATGCTTTGGCAGTTGGTCATTTAGCAGATCGCATCGTCGGTCGTGATGCTTTACAAGCAACCGAACCTAAAAATGATCATGCCCTAACCCGTAATGAAATTTTAGAAATGCAACAAAGATTGCGTCGCGCCGGGATACCCATTAGCAGTATTGACGGTATCGCAGGGGACAATACCAAAAGCGCCTTGCGCGCATTTCAAACCTCAAAAGGCTTGCCGGCAGATGGCTATCCGTCTTTACGAATGCTCAATCTATTAAGACAGCAGACCAAACCCTAATGTTAACAAATCCAAAGCGGCAAGAGCACAAAACAAAGCCTGTCCAATTTTCTGCCCCCTATCTATTTTGGAAAATGCATTGCCGTTTATTGAAATTAAACCACCAATTAAGACGATTAAAACAATCGCATCCAACAACCCTGCTGCAAGCTAAATAGGGGGCCAACACCCTGCCGGCTTGTTATTTTATGATGCGATTTTTGATTGACGGGATTTTAACCAAAACTCAGCATATAGCAACATCGCAGCCCCTAACGTAATGGCAATATCTGCAATATTAAAGGTGGCATAATGCCAATTGCCAATATAGAAATCGATAAAGTCCGTTACCCGCCCGGCAAGAACACGATCCATCAAATTTCCTACGGCACCACTTAAAATCAAATTAATCCCCACCACTTCAACCGTCCAAGCCTTAGGAAGCTTAGTCAACCAAATCAGTAAGCCGGCCCCCACAACGAAAGCCAAACCACTAAAAAACCACCGTTGCCAGCCTCCCATATCCGCTAAAAAACTGAATGCTGCGCCATCGTTATACGCCAAGGTAAAATTTAAAAATGGCATAATCGCAATGGGCTCACCCAAAATCAAAGTTTGATTAACCCAATATTTGGTCAACTGATCAACGACCAATAATATAATCGCTAACCACACCGTTTTAAGCGATGTTTGTGAAAAAACGTTCATAAGCGTCCTTTATTCGAGACCTTTGTAAAAGGGGGATACACCAATAAAAATGCTTAAAAACCACCAGGCCTGGTGATTTTAAGCAAAATTTCGGGTTTCACCGTCACCATAAACGTTATCCATGCAACGCTGACACAAGCCTTCATCATTCAAGTGACCGACTTCTTGATGATGATGCCAACACCGACCACATTTTGGCTCAGTGACCGCTTCTACCGCCAACCACAAGCCATCCAACTCGGAAGCCAATGCGGCTGAGGATTTTTCACTGAGCGGTTTGACCTCCGCAAACGAAGTAATCAAAACAAAACGCAGTTCTTGTTTTAAGGCTTCTAGCTTTTCTAACCAAGGTGACTCGGCAAACAAGGTCACTTTTGCTGTCAGAGAACCTTTTACCATCCCTTCATTCCGGCAGGCTTCCAATTGCTTCAATACAGCAGAACGGACTGTCATAATATCTTGCCAAAAAGCCGAATTCATAGGCTTGTCTTCGTCTAATCGAGTCAAACCCGGATACCATTGCGCAGTAAACACTGATGCGTCATGTTCTCCCGGTAAGCTTTGCCAAATTTCTTCGGCGGTAAAACTCAGAATGGGGGCAATCCATCGTGTCAAAGCTTCCACAATGTGATACAAGGCGGTTTGCGCCGAACGTCTCGGCAAACTGTCCGCTTTACAGGTGTACTGGCGATCCTTAATGACATCCAGATAAAAAGCGCCCAGTTCGACTGAACAGAAGTGTGTCACCACTTGATAGATGGTATTGAAATGATAGGACTCATAGCCAGCCTCCACTTCTTGCTGGATTTTTGCCGCTTGACCGACCGCCCACTGATCCAGTGGCAACATCTTGTCATACGACACCGCATCGACTTTTGGGTCAAAACCATTCAGGTTCGCCAGTAAGAAGCGTGATGTATTGCGAATACGTCGATACGCATCTGCGGTACGACTGATAATTTCATCCGATACCGTCATTTCATATCGGTAATCCGCCGCTGCAATCCATAACCGCAAAATATCGGCTCCATACTTATTGGCAATATCTTGGGGCGCAACCACATTGCCGAGTGATTTCGACATTTTTTTACCGTCTTTATCAACGGTAAACCCATGCGTTAAAACTTGTTTATAGGGCGCTTGACCCTGAATCGCTAACCGGGTCAATAGTGAAGACTGGAACCAACCGCGATGCTGATCAGACCCTTCCAGATACAAATCGGCAGGGCAAGCTAATTCCGCACGTTGATCCAACACCGCAAAGTGGGAAATGCCCGAATCAAACCACACATCCAAAATATCGGTGACCTTTTCATAGTCATCGGCATCCCCCCCCAAAAAGCTTTTCGGATCGAGGTCATACCAAGCGTCAATGGAATCTTTTTCAACCAAACCGGCCACCTGCTCCATCATATCGACAGTATTTGGGTGCATCGTCCCCGTGGCTTTATGCACAAAAATCGGAATCGGCACCCCCCAAAATCTTTGCCGAGAGATACACCAATCCGGACGGCCTTCAATCATACTTTCAATTCGGGACTGTCCCCATTCCGGCACCCAACGCACTTGTTGGATTGCCGCCATCGCCTTATCTCTTAAACCCGATTCGGTCATACTAATAAACCACTGTGGTGTGGCACGGAAAATCAACGGCGTTTTGGTACGCCAACAATGCGGATAACTGTGAACGATGGCTTCATGATGGACTAAAGCCTGATGCTCCATCAGCACCGCTATCACATGCTCATCCGCTTTCAGTACATTTTCACCTTCAAAAATGGGGGTTCCTTCAACAAAATTGCCATAACCATCAACCGGACAATCGACTTCTAAATCATATTTCAAACCCACCACATAATCTTCTTGACCATGACCCGGCGCGGTATGAACACAGCCCGTACCGGCATCCGTGGTGACATGATCGCCTAAAACAATCGGCACAATCCTCTCATAAAAAGGATGATTTAACCGAATTAATTCAAACTGATCGCCTCGACCATAAGCGATCACTTGATAGCTCTCAAAGCCCCACTTATCCATGGTATCTTTTAACAAGGCTTCGGCGACGAACAGTCTTTCCGGCCCCTGTTCACCTTGAACCTGTACCACTGAATATTCTAAATCCGGATGAATGGCCACAGCCTGGTTAGCCGGCAAGGTCCAAGGCGTGGTGGTCCAAATCACCACCGACAAGGGACCTTCTCCCAAATGAGATTCCAGATGATGACACCGTTCAAAAAAGGCCTTTTCATCCATGACATTAAATCGCACGGCTATAGCATGGGAACGTTTATTTTCATATTCCACTTCGGCTTCTGCTAAAGCAGAATGCCCGCCCACACTCCAATAAACCGGCTTAGTCCCTTTGACCAAATGGCCTTGTTCAATCAATTTTGCCAAGGCGCGTATTTCATTGGCTTCATATTGGTAATCTTTAGTAAGATAAGGTTGCTCCCAGTCAGCCATCACCCCCAAGCGTTGAAAATCAGCCATCTGCTGATCGACCTGAGTTTGCGCGTAATCACGACAGGCTTGACGGAAGGCTGTCGCATCAATTTTTTGCCCCACCTTGCCTTTTTTCTTTTCGACATTGAGCTCGATGGGTAATCCATGACAATCCCAACCCGGCACAAAAGGCGCATCATAACCACTCAACCCTTTGGATTTGACAATCATATCTTTTAAGACTTTATTGACCGCATGGCCAATATGAATATTGCCATTCGCATAAGGCGGGCCATCGTGCAAAATAAACTTTGGACGCCCTTTCATGGCTTTACGGACGGATTGATACAATTTTTGCTGCTGCCAAGCAGCGACTTGCTTGGGTTCCCGATTGGGCAAATTACCACGCATCGGAAAGTCTGTGTTTGGGAGGTTTAGCGTTTTTTTATAATCTGTGGTCATATCATTCACTTTTTCATCAAGTCAGGTTAAATTCTAAGAGACCTTTTTATCAGTGGGCGCGATAAAAAACTTTTACCATTTTCATGGGTGACGCCATCTCGTGCAAAGGTCTTTCTAATACAATCTTTTTTCGGCTAGGCGCTATCGCAAACCATGATGGCGCTGAGCCACCAACACATCTTTTTCGATTTGGGCTTTTAAAGCATCAAGCCCATCAAACTTCATTTCCGGACGAATAAATTCTAATATTTTAACGCCAATATGAGCACCATACACATCCTTTTGCCAGTTAAACAAATGCACCTCAACGGAAGGACGATGGCCATCTACGGTTGGACGAATACCAATATTGGCAATCCCCGGCCAATCGGTTTCCGCCAAACCGGAGACACAAACACTATAAACGCCTGTCAAGGGCATTTGAATGCGTTTTGGGTTGAGATTTAAAGTGCGAAAACCAATTTGGCGCCCCAGCTTTTTTCCATGAATCACTCGCCCTTGAAAGGCAAAAGGCGCCCCCAGCAACCGGCTGGCCGTTAACAAATCTTGTTGACTCAGCGCCTGACGAATTCGAGTACTACTGACTCTGTCATCATCCATTTGAAAAGTTGTCAAATCCTCAGTTTCAAACCCCAGTTGCAGGCCTTGCTGCTGCAAAAATCTAAAGTTACCTTGACGGTTTTTACCAAAACGAAAGTCATCTCCAACCACAATCTGCTTGATATTCAAACCTCGGTGCAGCACCGTTTGCACAAATTGTTCGGCCGTTAGATTAGCAAAAGCCGCGTTAAATCGACAGACCAGCACATAGTCAATCAATGTAGCCTGAAAAGCGGCCAGTTTTTCCCGCAAGTTCATCAACCGCACCGGAGCCTTCTGTGGCGAGAAATACTCTATCGGCAAGGGCTCAAATACCATAACCACGGAAGGCAGCTGCTTGTCCTTTGCTAATTGATGTACTTGGTTTAGGATTGCTCTATGTCCCAAATGGACGCCATCAAAATTACCGATGGTTAAAACACAACCTTGTGTAAAATCGGATTGGTGAGAGGCTAAATTATGTAAGCCGCGAATGAGTTTCATGGTTTCTAAGAATCAATTAAATGCTGAATTATAGCCTAAAATCAGCCAGGCCTGGTGGTTTTCAAGCTTGCTTGCGGGTAAACACCCAGTTTTGTTCAGACGATAAATCAGCGGCAAACTGATAGCCTTCCCAATCAAAATATTTTAATGCTTCAGGATCTGTCAACTGATTAACCGCAGCATAGCGAGCCATCAACCCACGCGCGCGTTTGGCATAAAAACTAATGATTTTATAGCGTCCATTTTTCCATTCTTTAAATTGCGGCGTCACCACTTTTGCTTGCAACAACTTAGGTTGAATGGCTTTAAAATATTCATTTGAGGCAAGGTTCACCACCCAACGGCCGGATGCTTCAGCCAGCTGTTGATTCAGCGCATCTGTTAGTTGCGACCCCCAAAAGGTATAAAGGTTTTTGCCTTTAGGCGTCTTTAAAGCGGTGCCCATCTCCAAGCGATAAGGCAAAATCGCATCCAGAGGTTTTAGAAGCCCATACAGCCCCGATAAAATCCGCAAATGGTTTTGACAATAATCCAATGCATCGCCCGCTAAGCTGGGCGCATCAATCCCTTGATAAACATCCCCTTTAAACAAAAACAGGGCTTGTTTGGCATGCATAGGGTCAAAGGGAAGTTGCCATTGTTGAAACCGCTCATAATTGAGCTCTGCCAATTTATCACTCAACCCCATCAGCATTTTAATATCAACCGGGCCAAACTGCTGTAACACAGAAATTAATTGTTTGGATTGCGTTAAAAACGCCGCTTGTGAAACGGGGACGGTTGATGGAGCCGGTGTTTCATCCAGTGCTTTGGCAGGAGAAATCAATAACAACATAATAACTCACAAACTGTCGGGGGTTAGTTGAACCGACTCCAAAAAGTGACGTAACTTGGTCACTTCTTCCTTATTGGCCAACTCATGGCCGTGATGGGGCAATCCAAGTGTTAACGCTTGATCCTTTATCAGAATATGCGCACGGTTGGCATTCGACACATCAATGGTTGCGCCATAATGTTCAAGGGCTGCGACCAACTTCTTCCAATCAATATTGCTGACCATCGGGTGTGCAAAGACTTTTTCTAATAACACTTTATGCTTATGACTCATATTTTTTCCTTTCACTAAAACAACTAAAACTGATTGACTTCTTCTAAACGTTCGGGCGTGCCAATATCATGCCAAACGCCTTGGTAGCAAACGCCGGTCACCTGTCCTTTTGCCATGGCTGCACGCAACAAAGGCGCTAATGGCCGAGCGCCGGGTGACAAGCCTTCAAACAAATGTGGATGTAACACACTGATCCCGGCAAAGGTTAGGTCACCTTGTGAGGTCACCCGCCCCGCTTCCAAACCAAAATCCCCTTGCGCTTTATAAGCAGGCGTCGCAACCAACACCAAATGCGCCAAACAGCCTGCTGCCAAGCGATGCTGGTGCAAATCTTGGAAATTAAAGTCAGTCAACACATCCCCATTCACCACCACAAAAGGTGTTTCACCATCCGTTAACAGCGGCAAAGCCTTTAAAATCCCCCCGGCGGTTTCCAAACCGGGAACCGCTTCAGGTGAATAGAGAATGTCAGCGCCATAAACGCTACCGGAACCGAGCTTTGCTTCAATTTGCTCGCCTAACCAGGCATGGTTAATGACCAATTGATGAATACCTGCGCGAACCAAAGCATCAATATGATACTCAATCAATGCCTTGCCTTTTACTGTCAATAAAGGCTTAGGCGTATGGTCGGTTAAGGGGCGCAAACGATTGCCCCGACCAGCGGCCAAAATCATCGCTTTCATGGCGACACCTTTTCGGCCTCAGCCAATCTTTCTAAAACTTTTGGCAAAATATCTTCTTCAACCCATTTTGCCAAAAACTGCGTTTCAGGATAGCATGCGGCAATCGAAACCAGGTAATCCAACGTTTTGGGAATATCGTGTAAATAGCCCGTTTTCCCATCCCGAATGGCTAAACGCGCAAAAATGCCTGCTGCTTTTAAATGGCGTTGCACCCCCATTAAATCCATGGCTTTGACAAACCCGGCCCATTCATCTTTTGCCAAAAGCCCTGCCTGAACGACTTGCAAAAAATATTGGCGCTGCCAATCTCTTACCTGCTTGGCCGGCCAGCTGATATAACAATCCCGCAATAAAGAAACCGCATCATAGGTCATGGGTCCTTTAACCGCGTCTTGAAAATCTAAAATACCCGGATTCCCTTTTGGCAAAACCATTAGATTACGACTGTGGTAATCTCGATGCACAAAGGTCTGAGGTTGGCGCATTGCGGACTGGGTTAAAGAAGCGGTTAATTCTTGCCAGGCCTGGTGATTATTCGTGGACAAAGGGTTTTCTAAATAACGAGCCAATAACCAGTCACGAAACAGCGCCATTTCAGACTGTAATAAATCAGCACGATAAATGGGCAAGGCATTAGCGACTCCCCCTTGCTGTGTTTGCATTCGCACCAAAGCGTCCAATGCATCCCCATAGAGCGCTTCCACCCTGTCGGCATTCAACTGAGATAAATAGGTTTGATCTCCTAAGTCTTTTAATAATAAAAAACCTTGAGATAAATCTTGCGCCAAAACAGTTGGAATCGTCAGTCCCATTTTTTGCAAATAACCGGCAATACGCACAAAGGGTTCACAATTCTCATACTGGGGCGGCGCATCCATCACAATATAAGATAGGCTGCTTTCTGCCGTGGTTGCAACCAAGCGATAATAACGCCGAAAACTGGCATCGTTTGAAGCGGGGACGGGGCGGGTTATTTCAGCCTGCCTCAATACAGGGCAAGTTTGCAACCAATGCAATAATTGCTGAAAGCGTGCTGTCATGCTAATGTCCGATCTGTAAAGTCATGGCGGCTATTTTACTTTAGGAATTCAATCGTCTTAAGGTTTTTTTCGATTCTAACCTGCTTGCCAGAATCGTTTCGGTTAAAATGGCCGATTTAGAAATCTAACTGACCAACAGGCAAAATGATAAGACTGTTCAAGCGGCTCAAGCGCACCATTTATTCGTTGGCTTTGACTGTTTCGTTAATCGGAATAGTGGCTAGCAACACCTTTGCGTCTGAAGCCATCGACAGTTTATCCTTCCGGCTTAGCAGCAGCCCAGCTTGCCAGCCTGACTGGATCGTCCCTCGCACCGGTATTCCGGCAGAGACTAGCCAATCCCATGTCAGTGCTAATCAGTTGCAACAGCCGGATCCATTACAATATCATCTCACCGGCAATGTGGCCATAAAACAGCCAGGCCTGGTGGTTTTTGCCGATCAAGCAACCTTAAACCGTGAAACCCAAACAGCAGAGGCCTTTGGTTCTGTCCAACTTCACCGTGCTTCGATATTGATGACGAGCGATCATATTTGGTTAGACGAACGCCAACATACCGCCAAACTGCAAAATGCGCGCTATCAATTTGCCGACACTCGGGCGCATGGAACAGCAAATACCATTGATATCAATCAAGCTCAACAAATCAGCACCCTTGACCAGGCGTCTTACACCACTTGCCCACTCGTTACAACGCTCTGGCAAACCCGCGAAAAAACCACAAAATCGGCACAAACGCTCGACTGGGAATTGCGCTTCAACCAACTGAAAATCAACAACCAAGAAAAACGCATTTATGGCTATCACACCCTTCTCTATTTCCATCAACTGCCGGTGTTTTACACCCCCTACATTAATTTTTCTATGGAAAAACGTGCCAGCGGCTTACTTTTCCCAACGTTTGGCAGTTACAAATCCATTCTTCACCCGGATAGATCGGGCGAAGTCTATGTCAATATTCCTTATTATTTTAATATTGCAGAGAATATGGATGACACCCTCAGCATACTGAAAATGCAAGATCGCGGTTGGGTTATCGAAAACGAGTTCCGCTATCTACAACCGAAGCATTCTGCCGAGCTAACACTGACCGGACTCGAAGATAAAGTCACGCAACAAGATGGCTTGAGCTATGTAAATAGTCAAAAAGAAATAGTTTATCAAGCGCCGGTTTCACAACGTTGGCGAGCAAAACTCGTTGCACAACAACGCTGGGCACCGGGACTGAGTAGCCAAATCAATTGGCACCAGGTCTCAGACAAATTCTTTTTTGCCGATATTCCGGTCGAACCCGCCTTGGATACCGTGAGTTTTACCCAAAGAACCGCCCTCCTCGAATACCAACAGCAAAACCTTCAGGCCAGCATGGAGCTGTTTGATTATTTACGACTGCGTGAGGATGCGCCCTATAACTATGAAAAACGCCCCCACTTAGCGGTAAATTACTTTCACCCCATAGAAGCTGAAAACTGGCAAAACGTCTCGTTTAACCTTGCAACGGAGGCGACTGAATTTCAAATTACCGCTGCCGGACATCATAAACCGGAAGGGCAAAGAACCGTCATTTCCCCCAGTGTACGCTATCAAGTTCAAAGGCCTTTTGGTCAATTTAAGACCGAATTGATTGCAAACCAAGTCAATTACACCCTCCAAGCCAACGATGCCTTACCCGATCCGGAATCGATTCCGCCGTTGCAAATCCCGCAATTTGTGATGCACGGCGGCTTGGTTTTTGAACGGGAATTTTCGTTCGGCGACACCGAAATGATTCAAACGCTGGAACCGGATATTCAGTATCTTTATGTGCCTTATCAAGCACAAGATCAACAGCCTTTATTCGATACGGCTGCCAGCAGTTTAGATTTTAGCAACCTTTTTGCCCTTAACCGCTATAGCGGCCAAGATCGATTTGGGGACAGCAACCAAATCGCAGCGGCCTTAACCACACGATTTTTATTGGCCGACGGCCGGCCTTTTGCAGAAGCAGGCGCCGGACAAATCCACTATTTAGCCGATCGAAAAGTGAGCTTGTTTGGTAGCCCGACTGAACTGGATCACAATACGCATAAACGCTCTGACTTCTTTGTTAAACTGGGCGTTCAAACGGGTCCGATACAAATTGCATCCACTGCACAGCTCAATGAAAGCAATTTTGGCATTACTCAATCAAACAGCCGTTTAAAGCTCAACATTAATCGTCAAGTTACTTTTTTATCGACACATACCTTATCCCTTCGCAACCAACCCGGTGAAAACGAAGATTTGACCGCAGGATTACACTGGCAAATGACCCCTCATTGGTCGGTTGGCAGCTATATCAATTACAACTTTACCCAAAACATCAAAAAAGAAACTCAGACCGCCTTAAGATACGACGATTGTTGCTGGGCATCGGAAATATCGCTAAAAGAAACAAAACTTTTAGAGGGTCTGTATAATTACAACCTCCAATATACAATCGAATTCAAAGGCCTCAGTTCTGTGGGAACACCCTTTAAAGAATTCTTAAACCAAAAATTAAACTTTTAGAATTGAGTTCTTAAGCTAATATGAAAAATCGCTTTTCCAAAATCTGGATCACCCTATTTTTAATAGGTTTGCTCAGTCAAACGTCTTTGGCTGACACAAAACCACAATTACTTGATCGTGTGGTCGCTGTTGTTAACGATGATATTATTTTAAAAAGTGACCTAGAAAAAGGTCTCGTTAAAGCCATGCAAGAATTGCGCTCTCGAAATATTCAACTCACGGATAAAGAGGATCTTGCCGAAAAAGTACTTGATGGCCTTATTTTGGAACGCATTCAATTACAACGTAGCCAACAGCTCGGTCTAAAAGTGAGTGACGATGAGCTTTTTCAACAAGTACTGGCTATCGCCAAGCAAAATAACCTATCCGCAGCTGAACTTCGAGATCAGCTAAACAAATCTAAACCCAATGGCTTTGAAACCTTCCGTGAGGGCATTCGCCAAGAATTGCTTTTCAAAAAACTGCGCGACAGCGAGGTGCTATCAAAAACGCAAGTCACAGAAAGTGAAGTCACTAACTTTATTCAGCGGCAAGCCTTAATGCAGAATTATTCGGAATTCAAGCTGAACCATATTATGATTAGCTTACCCAAATCAGCCACTCCGGCGGAAAGAGAAGCCAGTCGTGAAAAAGCACAAAAACTATTAACCCGATTAAAGCAGGGTGAAGCGTTTAGTCAGTTGGCTGTCCGCCATTCTGATGGACAAAATGCCTTACAAGGAGGCGATCTTGGCTGGTTAAAGGCTGACCAACTGCCCAGCTTTTTTATGGATGAAATTGACAAGATGGCCGTCGGAGATATCAGCCGGGTGATTCGAAGCGCTGTTGGTTTCCACATTATTCAACTGCAAGATAAACGCGATAAAGATGCCAAAATTGTCAAACAATATCATCTCTACCGTTTTATTCTTTTGTCTGACAATGCTCAGCAAACCCAAACTCCCAATGCGACCTTAATCAAACTCGCCAAAGGCATTAACAGTTTAGAAGACTTTAAAGCACTCAATGACAAATATAAAGACATGCCCACTTCTGTTAATGCCAATAGCCATTTAGGTTGGCAAACCCTGGCCGAAATGCCTCAAGACTATATCAAAGCCATTAAAGACTTATCCCCCAAACAAGCCGCAATGCCGTTTGCAAATGATCAAGGATGGGTGATTTTATACCTTGATGGCATTCGTGATAAAGATTTAAGCATTATCAATAAACGCCAAGAAGCCATGCAATCCCTGCGCATGAAAAAAGCAACTGAATCTTATGGCTCTTGGCTCAGACGCATGAAAGATGAAGCCATTATTGACATTCGTCTCAAAGATGCTGACATTCTCTCTCCCCAAAAAGCTTTTTAAATGAATACAACAAAATATTATAATCATCGTTTATTAATCAGCTCCGGCGAACCGGCCGGCATTGGTCCTGAACAAGTTATCAAACTGGCTCAACAATCATGGCCATATGAATGGGTTGCAATGGGCAGTGCAGAGTTGTTCAAGCAAACCGCTCAGCAACTGAAACTGCCACTGGAGCTCATCGAGTTTGATCGCCGGCAAACGCCGAAACCGAATTTGCCACACCAATTAAAAGTGATCGATATCCCGCTTAGAGCGCCTGTGAAAGCAGGAATTTTACAAGAAGCCAATGCCCATTATGTTTTGGATATGCTTCACCTAGCCGTCCAACGCTGTTTAGATAACACCTTTGATGCCTTCGTCACAGGCCCCATTCATAAAGGCATTATTAACCAAGCAGGCATTCCCTTCACCGGGCATACTGAACTGCTTGCTGAAAAATCAAATACCGACCAGGTAGTAATGATGTTGGCGACGCCTGGTTTGAGGGTTCCCCTGGTAACAACCCACTTACCCCTATCAGCCGTGCCCGGTGCCATTACCCCAACACTGTTAGAAAGTGTTCTGAGGATTCTACATCAATCTTTAAAGTCACAGTTTAAGATCACATCGCCCAAGATATTTATCATGGGATTAAACCCCCATGCCGGCGAGGATGGCCATTTGGGCACTGAAGAAATCACCACCATTATCCCCGTCATCAACCACTTAATTGAAGAAGGCATGGATTTAATGGGTCCCTTGCCGGCTGATACCATTTTCAGCCCCGACAATCGCAAGCAGGCTGATGCGTTTCTTGCCATGTACCATGACCAAGGACTCCCGGTCTTAAAAACATTGGGATTTGGTCATGCTGTTAATATCACACTTGGCCTACCCTTTATCCGCACTTCCGTGGATCATGGCACAGCACTCAACATTGCCGGACAAGGCAAAGCGGACATCCAAAGTTTTGAATATGCACTGACCGTCGCTAATGAAATGATTGTGGAAAGGAAATTGCATGGCAAGTCATCAGCATAAAAAACGATTTGGTCAAAACTTTCTAAACAATGACCGAATCATTCATCAAATTGTTGCTGCAATCGCCCCCAAACCCGATCAGCATTTGGTGGAAATTGGCCCGGGTGAAGCGGCTTTAACACGCCCGCTCCTTGAAAGCGTCGCCAAGCTAGACATTATCGAAATTGATAATGATCTAATCGCGCCACTCACTCAAAAATTATCACATTTCCCCGCCTTTCATCTTCACCACACAGATGCTTTAAGTTTTGATTATGCCGGCTTAAGAGCGAATAATCATTCACCCCTTTTGCGTATCGTCGGTAATCTACCTTACAATATCTCTAGTCCGCTTTTGTTTCATTTAATTGACTATGCAGAGGCTATTGAAGATATGCATTTTATGCTCCAAAAAGAGGTCGTTAAGCGCATCACGTCTCAACCGGGTTTCAAAACCTATGGCCGACTCAGTGTGATGCTGCAATATGCCTGCGAAGTTGAAAACCTCTTTATGGTCGGGCCTGAAAATTTTGACCCACCCCCCAAAGTGGATTCAGCGATTATTCGATTACGACCCTACAAACAAAAACCCTTTCAAGCTGACGATGAAGCCGCTTTTGGGGATCTGGTGCGTCAAGCCTTTTCACAAAAACGCAAAACCCTACGCAACAACCTAAAAGGTTGGCTAACCCTCTCTCAAATTGAACAGTGCCAGCTCAACCCTTCTGCTCGTGCAGAAACGCTGTCTGTCAAAGACTTTGTGACCTTAGCCAATGCATATACGCATTTAGGGCAATAAAATATGGCAACCTATATTATTGGCGATTTACAAGGGTGTTTTGATGAGTTGATGCAATTGCTGAAGCAAATTGATTATGACCCTGCCCAAGACGAACTTTGGTTTGCGGGAGATATTGTCAACCGTGGCCCAAAATCACTCGAATGCTTGCAATTTGTAAAGAACTTAAATGCACAGGGTAAGGCCAAGATGGTATTAGGAAACCATGATTTTCAACTTCTAGCCGCCTACTGTGGTTTGCATGACTATGCCAGCAAATCCGATACTTTGGGCGACATCTTGTCGCACTCAGAGGTTGACAAACTCATTGATTGGTTACGACAACAACCGCTGATGATTCACCATCCATTACATCCTGTCGCCTTAGTTCATGCCGGTGTGCCGCCACAGTGGTGCATTGACGAAGCTCTGAGCCATGCCAAAGAGGTCGAATCCATCCTGCGGGGAGACCAATGGCAGGACTTCATTCGAAACCACCTCTTTGGTGCCAAGCCAAAACAATGGCATGATGGATTACAGGGCTGGGCTCGGTTGCGTTACATTGCCAATGCCTTTACGCGAATGCGCTATTGCAATGCAGAAGGCAAACTTGAATTTAAACAAAAAAACAAACCCAAACCCGGCGCTTCCACTCGAACCGATTATTTACCTTGGTTTGCTCATGCAAATCGAAGAAATAAAACCAGTGACATATTTTTTGGCCATTGGTCAACACTCGGGGTGATGGATGCCTATCACGTTCACTCTATCGATACAGGCTGCTTATGGGGTGGCTATTTGACGGCCTATTGCCTTGAAACACATAAACGCCATACCCTATCATGTAATATAATCTGTCAACCCAAAACAAAATGTTAAGCACCGAACCTTATGGCAATGACTGAAAATCAATTGGAAATAGACCCACAAACCGACATTCCTTTTACGCCTAACATGCCCTATGCTGAAGACATGCTCGAACGTCTTCATGCCATCGATGTCACCCAGTTTGATATTAGCAAAAGAGCCGAAGCGCTCAAGGGAAAACAGGCCTGGTTATTTGCGCTTACCATGCCTGTAACCGCTTTATTGCTAGTGATCCTCACGCTGGTTGGCACCTTTCTTTCTGATCAGTTTATCTTGAGTTTTCTGGTGGTTGCCGGCCTATTATTCTTGATTGGACAAATGTTAAATGGTTATGAAAAAAACTTTACACGGCAAGCTCGCATCGATATCATGCAACGCATCAAGCAGGCTGAAGGGGAAACGGGGCTGATTCCCCATTTTAAAGACTTTTTACCCACTAAATATCGCCACCTTTGGCAAAGTCTCAAAAAACAAAATTATCGGTATATTGAACAATATGTTGCCGCACTCACCCTGCTTCAACAACACTTAGATCACGATAAGTTTATTCGAATTTGGCATCTAAAATATCCGGAAACAGCTCCAGAACAAGATGACTACGAGGATGAGGATAGTGCGGAATAGATTAATAGCTGTTTGCTAGATATTGCTGAAAGGCTTTAAGTTCTTTACGTATCGTTTGGATTTGATACTCAATGGAATCAGCTTCGCCTTCACCCTTCTCAACCACAGAATCGCCCTTGGCTAAACGGACTTTGGCGCCCGAAATGGTAAACCCCTGGTCATGCAATAAAGATTTGATTTCAACCACCAACGCCACATCACGTTTTTGGTAATAACGACGTCCCCGGCGCTTATTGGGTTGTAATTGCGGAAAAACTTGCTCCCAATAGCGCAACACATGCGACTTTAACTGACAATATTCACTGACTTCACCAATAGTGAAATACTTCTTGTCAGGTAAATCGATTTCTAACTGTTGATCTAACGAATTAGCCTTTACCATGGTTGTCGATTTGAGCTCGTAATTTTTGACCGGGTTTAAATGTTACCACTCTTCTTGCAGAAATGGGAACATCTTCACCCGTTCTTGGATTACGACCCGGTCTGGCATTTTTGTCTTTTAATTCAAAATTGCCAAAACCTGAAAGTTTAATTTGCTCGCCTTTTACCAATACATCGGCCATTTCATTATAAAACTGTTCAACCAGTTCTTTGGATTCACGTTTATTAAAACCAAACGTATCTGATAAATTTTCAGCAATTTCTGCTTTTGTCAGTGCCATCGTTCTATCCTCTCAACTGTCTCTTAATCGGTAATAGGGTTATCTTAAGGTTGCATTGACCTTTTCTGCGGCCTTCGCAATGTAAGCCTGCACAAGTGATTCCACTTCTTCATCTTGCAAGGTTCTTTCAGGGTGTTGCATCTTCAACGTTAAAGCAATACTTTTCTGATTTTCATCAATACCTTGTCCACGATAGACATCAAACACCGTAATGGACTTCAGCCAATCAGATTTCACTTCATTTAAAGCATCCATTAGTGCTTGCACAGGAAGGTTTTCAGCAACAACAAACGCCAAATCTCGCTGTACTTCTGGAAATTTAGAGATGGCTTCTGCCATCGGTAATTTTTGAGTCAGAATGACATCCAGTTCTAACTGAAACAGATAAACTTTTCCTGAAACACCATACACTTTAGCCAGGCCTGGGTGTAATTGCCCCATATAACCAACCAAACGTTGATCCTGATACAGTGCCGCCGCTTGACCCGGATGAAACAGTGTCAACTGAGTGGGTTCAAAACGAATCTGTTGCTGTACATGACTTAAAGACAACAGTGTTTCAACATCGCCCTTTAAATCATAAAAATCGACCAGGCGATCATCGTTTGCCCAATTGACAGCATGCAAAGGGCCGACGATGGCACCACCAATCATTGGCGTCTGTCGGGTTTCAGTGTCTTGTCGATTGAAAACCAACCCCATTTCAAAAAACTTTAATTGAGGTTGTTGACGCTTTTGATTATAGGCCACGGTTTGTAATAAACCCGGGAACAACGAGGTTCGCATGGCTTTCATATCATCGGAAATAGGGTTTTTTAAAAGAATCCCCTCTTCTTCGGGGAAGAGTGCTTTTTGTCGTATCTCATCGACAAATGAATAGGTAATAATTTCATGATAGCCACGACTGACCAGCGCTTTACGAATAAACATCTGCTCTTGAAGTGATTCGGGCAAATGCGGCAAGCGCATCGGCGCGACCAAGACCTCATTAGGCAGATTATTATAACCAAAGACGCGCCCAACCTCTTCAATTAGATCGGCTTCGATTGCCATATCAAAACGATAGGAAGGGGGCGTTAACAACCATCCATTGGCTTCTAATTGAATCTGAAAGTTCAGACGCTCAAAAATGGCCTCAACCACTTGACGCTCAAGCGTGACGCCTAATAACTTTTTAATTCTGTCATGCCTTAGCAGAATTTCCGGGGACTTGGGCAAATGCGTAGCATCAATCTCAGCGGCAATTTCTGAAACCTTTCCGCCGGCACAAGCCGTAAACAATTGCAATGCTCTTTCCAAAGCCCGCTCAGGTAAATTGACATCAACCCCTCGTTCAAATCGATGAGAAGAATCGGTATGAAGACCATATTGACGTGCTTTTCCAGTGATGGCAAGCGGAGCAAAATGCGCACACTCAAAGAACAAACGCTTTGTGTCGTCATTGACACGGGTGCTTAGCCCCCCCATAATCCCGGCTAACGCAATTGGACCGGCATCATCCGCAATCACTAACGTATCTGAATTAAGCTTGAGTTCTTTTTCATCTAAGGTCACTAAGGTCTCACCCTCCTCAGCAAAGCGAACTGCAACCGTTCCAGTCAAAGCATCCGCATCAAAAGCGTGCATGGGTTGCCCTAACTCAAGCATGACGTAGTTGGTAATATCAACACTTAAAGATTTCGCAGCGATACCTGAACGGGCTAAGCGTCGAACAATCCAATCAGGCGTTGTGGCTGTAACATCGTATTCCGAAACCATAACACCAAGATACTTTGGACAAGCTTCTGCTTCAATTACCTGAATCGATTGACCCGGTGCACCCTGTTTTATAACCGCTTCCATTGAAAACGGCTGGGTGACAGGGCAATCGGCAAAGGCGGCTATATCACGAGCCACGCCTTCTACGCTTAAGCAATCGGCTCTGTTAGGGGTCAAATCAATATCTATAACCTGATCGTCTAAATCTAAAAAATCACGAACATTAACACCCACCGGCGCATCATCGGGAAGAACAAATAAACCCTCTACGCCATCATCCGGCAACCCCAATTCGGTTGCACCACACAACATACCGTTAGAAGGAACGCCTCTTAATTTTGCCTTTTTAATTTTAAAATTACCCGGCAGTTGTGCTCCCACTGTGGCACAACAGGCTTTCATGCCGGCGACAACATTGCTTGCACCACAGACAATTTGAACAGACTCTTCGCCCCCGATATCGACTTGTGTCACATTCAACTTATCAGCATCCGGATGTTTCTCGACAGACAAAACCCGACCAACGACCACACCGGTAAACTCGGGAGCGACACTTTCTGCACCGTCAACTTCTAAACCCGCTAAACTTAATTCTTCGATTAATCGGCTGGTTTCCCAGGCAGGATTTACCCATTCTCTTAACCAATTTTCACTTATTTTCATATCTATTCTCGCCAGGCCTGGTGATTATTTAAACTGTTTTAAAAACCGTATGTCATTTTCAAAAAATTGTCGCAAATCAGTTACGCCGTAACGTAACATTGCCAACCTTTCAACCCCCAAACCAAAAGCCAATCCCGTGTATTTTTCACTATCAACACCGACGTTTTTTAATACTTTTGGGTGCACCATGCCACAGCCTAATACTTCAATCCAGCGTCCATCCCCAAACAAATTAGTTGCAATATCGACTTCTGCAGAAGGTTCCGTAAAGGGAAAGTAAGAAGGTCTGAAGCGCACTTTTAACTGATCATCTTCAAAAAACTGTTTTAGAAAAGCAATAATGAGCGTTCTTAACTGAGCAAAACTCGCTTGTTCCTCGACAACCAACCCTTCCACCTGATGAAACATCGGCGTATGCGTTTGATCAGAATCACAACGATAGACTCGACCCGGCGCAATAATTCTCATAGGGACCTCACGATTTTCCATGGTACGAATTTGCACGCCTGAGGTATGCGTTCTCAGTACCGTTTGGTCATCAAAATAAAAAGTATCATGCATGGCGCGAGCGGGATGGGTTTCAGGGATGTTTAAGGCTTCAAAATTATGCCAATCGTCTTCAATTTCCGGTCCGGTTTCAACCTCAAAGCCGGCTTTAGCAAATAAGGACTCAATTCGGTGCAAAGTGCGTGTGACCGGATGGAGGCCCCCCATATCAACCCCTCGGCCGGGGAGCGTAACATCAATCGTTTCACCGGCTAATTGCGCTTCTAAAAGCGCGTCTTCCAAAGCCTGTTTTTTTTCGGACAAAAAACCTTGAACAGCCTGTTTTGCCTCATTGATCATTTGACCAGCCTTAGGACGTTGTTGCGCTGAAAGCTTTCCCAAAGTCTTCATCATTTGGGTCAACTCACCTTTTTTACCCAAATACTGAACCCGGACATCCTCTAAATGCGCCAATTCGGAAACCGAATGAGCGGCTTGTTTCGCTTGCGAAACGATTGTTTGCAATGTTTGTTGCATGATCCTAAAGACCTTTAAAGTGGTTAAGTGTTGTCAATTAATTGGTTTATGAATAAACCTGTCAAGGCTTAATAATATCATCGGTCAAAGCCCCGTTCTCAACATTTATGGGTAAGCGGTTTATTTTTAAGGTCACTTCTTTCCAACGTTAAAAGAGAGCTTAAAAATAAAAAAGGAGCGATCAAGCAACTCAGTCTATCCATCACTTGATGCTCCTCTCTAATGCGAACTGCTTTAAGCTAAAGCGGCTTTTGCTTTCTCCACAATGGTAGAAAAGGCAGCGGCATCGTGTACAGCAATATCAGAAAGCACTTTCCGATCGACTGCGACACCCGCTTTATTTAAACCTGAAATAAAACGACTATAAGTCATACCATTCAACCGTGCTGCCGCATTAATACGTGCAATCCATAAACGACGGAAAGTACGCTTTTTATTACGACGATCACGATAAGCATATTGACCTGATTTTGTGACAGCTTGCTTAGCGACACGGAATACGTTTTTACGTGCTCCATAATAGCCTTTAGCTTGCTTTAATATTTTATTGTGTCTTCTGCGTGCAATGACGCCTCTTTTTACTCTTGCCATTAGTCCGTCTCCTTACGCGTAGGGTAGCATGCGGCGAACCATTGCCACATCGTTATCATGAATCATGCTTGCAGCACGCAAATGACGTTTACGTTTAGTTGACTTCTTGGTCAAGATGTGACGAAGATGTGATTGTTTGCATTTAAAACGGCCTGAGCCGGTTTTTTTAAAGCGCTTTTGAGCACTTTTATTTGTTTTCATCTTAGGCATTGCTAAAACTCCAATAGCAAATCCTTTTAACTCTTAACAGAAGTCAAAAGAATTTTCAGTTTTCAAAAAAAGTCATCTCAGATTTTCACTGAGACTGACGCTAAACAATAAACAGCACTGAAGAGCTGCACCAGTAGTGATTTCCACCCCGGTTATTGCGTTTCCCGTTGACTTGCGGGTCAAGTTTTCTCAAATGATGACCTTTAAAAACGGCTAAATCATCACTTAACAAACTCTATTGTTTTTTTGTCGGAGCGACCATCATTTGCAATTGACGACCTTCCATTTTTGGCATCTGCTCAACAGAAGCAACTTCTTTGATATCTTCACGAACGCGCTCTAACATGCGCATACCCAATTCTTTATGGGTAATTTCACGACCTCTAAACCAAATAGTGACTTTAACCCTATCGCCATTATCAAGAAATTTCATCAAATTCCGCATTTTAACATCATAATCCCCTTGCTCAGTACCGGGACGGAATTTTACTTCTTTAACCTGAACCTGTTTTTGCTTCTTTTTGGCTTCGTGTTTTTTCTTTTGTTGCTGATAAACAAATTTTCCATAATCCATGACACGACAAACAGGGGGATTTGATTTTGCAGAAATTTCAACTAAATCCAGCTCAGCTTCCTTAGCTACTGCAAGGGCTTCATCAATTGGAACGACCCCTCTTTGCTCGCCTTCTGCATCTATTAAACGAACTTCTTTGGCAGAAATATTACCGTTGATATTATCCTTTGGAACTTCTGGTTGCTGTGGTCTTCCACGACCTCTTCTAACTGCGATAGCGTTATCTCCTGATTAATATAAAAAACTATGATTGACTATGACGACCAAGCAGAGAAACCTCTTGGGATAAGTAATCAACCAGTGCACCTAACGTATAACTCCCTAGGTTTTCTCCACTCCGAGCACGAACATTGACGGTGTTATTCTCAACTTCTTGATCACCAATGACCAAGATATAGGGCACACGCTGTAAAGTGTGTTCGCGAATTTTAAACCCAACCTTCTCATTTCTCAAGTCTGTTTCAACTCTAAACCCATGTTTTTTCAATTTTTTAGCAAATTCGGTCACGGCATCCGCATGATTTTCAGAAATGGGGGCTATTACCACTTGAGTGGGTGCTAACCAAATTGGAAACTTACCTTCATAGTGTTCAACCAAAATCCCGACAAAACGCTCTAAGGAGCCTAATATAGCTCTATGAATCATCACCGGGTGATGTTTTTCATTATCAGCGCCAATATAAACCGCATCCAACCGATCGGCTTGTGTCATCGAAAAATCTAACTGGATAGTACCGCACTGCCAAACGCGTCCAATACAATCCTTTAACTGAAATTCAATTTTAGGCCCATAAAAGGCTCCTTCACCAGGCTGTAATACATAAGGCAAATCAGCTGATTGCAAGGTTTCTTCCAACGCCTTCTCTGCCAAATCCCAAACGCCATCAGATCCAACTCTTTTTTCAGGCCGCGTTGAAAATTTAACTTCGATTTGATCAAAGCCAAAATCGGCATAGGTGGTATAAACCAAATCGATACATGCCCTGACTTCTTCTTGAATTTGTTCCGGACGACAGAAAATATGGGCATCATCCTGTGTAAAGGAACGTACTCGCATCAAACCGTGCAAAGTACCGGAGGCCTCATTACGATGCACCAAGCCAAACTCTGCTAATCGAACCGGTAACTCTCTATAACTGATCAAGTTGCGATTATACACTTGGATATGCCCCGGGCAATTCATCGGTTTGACAGCATAATCCCGATTTTCAGTTTCGGTTGTGAACATATTATCTTTAAACTTATCCCAGTGACCCGACTTTTCCCACAAGCTACGATCCATAATCAAAGGGGTACGAATTTCTTGATAGTCATTTTCTACCAATTGCTGACGCATATAATCTTCAACAATGCGATATAGCGTTGCCCCTTTAGGATGCCAAAAAGCCATTCCCGGAGCCACCTCAGCAACATGAAACAAGTCCAACTGCTTACCCAATTTACGATGGTCACGCTTTTCAGCCTCTTCCATCATCACCAAATAGGCTTTAAGTGCTTTTTTATCTGCGAATGCAACGCCATACAAGCGCTGTAACATCTTATTATTTGAATCACCGCGCCAATAGGCGCCTGCAACATGCGTTAATTTAAACGCTTTTACAAACCCCATATGAGGGACATGCGGGCCGCGACACATATCGACATATTCCTGATGATAATAAAGGCCAAACTCAGTTTCGTCAGGCATATCATCAATCAACTCAACCTTGTAATCTTCCGCACGAGATTTAAAAATCTCTAATGCTTCTGAGCGTGGCGTCATTTTTTTAACCACATCATAGCCGGTTTTTGCTAATTCCTGCATCCGCTGCTCAATCTTCAGCAGACTTTCCGGGGTAATCTTTTCCTCTAAATCTATATCGTAATAAAACCCATTTTCAATCACCGGTCCTATTGCCATTTTTGCATCCGGATAAAGTTGCTTAAGTGCATGACCTAATAAATGCGCACAAGAATGGCGCATAATATCAACACCCTCTTCATCTTTCAGCGTCATTAACGCGACTTCAGCATCTTCAGTTATCAAATCGCAAGCATCACGCAATACACCATTCACTCGCCCTGCGATAGTCGCTTTTGCAAGTCCGGCGCCGATACTTGTCGCAACCTGCATCACCGTAACGGGGGCTGCAAATTCTTTTATTGAACCATCTGGCAAAGTAATATTCGGCATAATATCTTGATAACTCTTTGTATTGACTAAATTAACAAACCTTATTGAACCCAGATAACCACTCACTACCAAGAATTCAACAAAGCGAAGAATTATAACACAGCATTTTACAGTTTAGAAAGTTAAATCAGACCAACCGATTCGGCCTCTTCATAGCCTTTTGCAATTGCCTGCAAAAAAGTCGATTCATCTATTCCTTGTTTTTGTAAAGCTCGCTGTGTTGAAGCATTAATTTCGTCAGACGCAGCTTCTGCCACACCATTAAACAAGCCTAAATAAACCGCTCCGGATTCCGCTAAATAGGTTAAATAGGCTGCCGGCTGATAAGCAACCTCTATCCTTGCGGGCGAATGATGCCCTAAAACCCCTCGAATCACTCGCTCCGGCATATGCCAATGGCTAATAATTCGAGCCCCAACACTCGAATGCGTCACACCAAAAACATCCCTTTCCGCTGTGACGTAGTATTTTAACCGCTGGTTCGACTTCTCCTTAACCAAGGCAAAGCCTTCTTTAGAATAAGTTGCCAAAATATAAATGCCTATCTCATGAAACAACCCCATCAAAAAAGCTTCATACTCCGGGATAGCAAAATAAGAGGCCAAGTGCTTGGCAATAAAACCTGACACCATCGAATGTTTTAAAAAAACATTCGTCTCCATCTCAACCCCTTCGCTAAAAACATCCAAAAAACTTAATGCCATGATCGTGGCTCGGACATCCTTTACACCCAAAAGCCCCACGGCTTCAGATAACTGAGTGACTTTGCGCCCTCCTCGAGCATAACGCGCGGTATTCGCAGTACGAATCACTCCTGCCATCATCCGTGGATCAGACTGCAACAGCCGAGTCACCTCTTCCACATGCGCTCCATTAGATTGATTGGCTAGCCGATCAAACTCGGCCAACGTATTGGAAAAACTGGGTAAGCGCTTTAGATCGACCAAAGCATCAATAACCTCTGCACTCGTTACCTTAAATTGTCTTGTCGCCGTCACATTCACCCCCCTCAACAACTGGCTTTATTTTTACATTTAACTTGCTAAATAGTAGACCTAAAACAAATCTCGCAGCCTTCAATACCCCCACATAGCGAAATTGATAATGGATGATTTTACTCTATTCTTCTAAAAGTTTTTCCGCTATAATCAAACACCATTTTTTCAAAGTAACTGATTATTTAAGGACTGTTGACCGAGCTTCCCTGACTTGGGTGAAGCCATAATAATAGCGACAAAGGAATAACTCTATGACACTTGAACAAGCTCGTTTTAACATGGTAGAACAACAAATCCGCCCATGGGATGTGCTCGACGCTAAAGTACTTGACCTTTTTATGAGCATTCCTCGTCATCAGTTTGTTTCAGAAGCACAGCAATCACTCGCCTATACAGATACCGCCTTACCGATCGGTGAAGGTCAGTTTATGCTACCACCGACCCTAGAAGCCAGAATGCTACAAGCATTGGATATTGACGAAACTGAAACCGTGTTAGAAATTGGCACAGGATCAGGATTCAACACCGCACTTCTATCGAAAAGCGCTGCACAGGTCACAACAGTTGAGTATTTCCCCGCTCTGATAGAGACAGCAAAAACTCGCTTGAAGGCATTCAACCCTATTGAATTCTGCCAAGGAGATGCGAGTCAAGACTGGCAAGATGGAAAACAATATGATGTGATTTACCTAACAGGCGCCGTCACCAACATTTCAACCCAATATCTTGAAAAACTGACGATCGGTGGTCGCGTTGCTGCTTTTGTCGGCACCAAGCCAGCCATGAGCGCATGTATCACCACTCGGGTAGGTGAAAATGAATGGGAAACAGAGATATTGTTTGAAACGGTCGTTCCAGCACTCATTCATGCCGAACCCAAGCCGACCTTTAAACTTTAAGAGACCTTTGCATGAAATGGCGACACGAATAAGAAGGGTCTCTATAAATAAAACGAAATTGTAGCGGAGCTATTTCAGCGCCGCTATCACTCTGCCCAAACAAACACTAAAAATCTTTATCCGCCTTCACTCTTAGATAAACGGGAAATCGTGGTCGACCAGTGGCCGTCACCCCATAATACTTAAAAGTAATCCAAGCGCCTTCAGAAGGAGGGATTTCCCGATCATGATCCGACAACCCACTGCCAATCAAAATCTTCTCCCCTCGCCACAAACACACCAAAGCGCCTACCTGACCTAGGTATTTTCCCTTTCCTGGAGTCGTCCCCAACAACTGACACTCATCCTCTTGGAAGGGCTTAACCTTTAATGCAGAAGCATGACGCCCGGTCACATAACCCTGATCAGGATTTCTTAAAACCAGCCCCTCTGCTCCCAAACCGACCAACCGCTTCAACTCAGAACGGAAATGTATATCACTTTCAATTTTAATTTGAGGAATCACTTTCAAATGCGGTACAGGATGTTTTTTTAGATAAGCCTTGAGTACCGACAAACGGTCAAGTAAACCGCCAACTTGATTAGGCACCTCAAAAATATTATAAGTAACCTCATGCCACCTTTGATCCGGCTGTTTTTTTCGCACAATGGACAGGATATTTTCAAAGTCTTGGCGCTGCGTCCACAACTCACCATCTAATGCAAACTCAGGAAAATCTTTTAAGAACCACGCCGGCGCGGAAATGACGTGACCGCCACGAGAAATTAATTGTCGACCATTCCACTGCGCCCTGACCCCATCCAATTTTTCACTCATCAGCCAGCCAACCACCGACTCCGATTGATAGGAATTTAGCAACAACATCTTTGGCGCTTCTGTTGATGCAGCAACCGATACGCCGCCAAATAACCATAAAAAAAGGAGGCTCAAAAGCCTCCTACACAGATTCAATCGAAACATCATTCACCTTTAGATTCGAGTAGAATATCCGCCTTATTTTTTTCAATGGTTTTCGCACCAATCCCTTTCACATCACTCAAAGATTCCAATGTTTTAAACTTGCCGTGCGCTTCACGATAGGCCACAATCGCTTCTGCTTTTTTCTGACCAACACCCTGTAACGCGACCGAAATCTCTTCAGCAGATGCTTGATTAACATTGACTGGAGCAGCCCATACAAAAAACGGTATCATCCAGCTTAACAATACAATACTTAACTTTTTCATAAAATCATTCCTCTGTTTTGAGTTAAACCAAAATAAGACAAAGCGCTTATCTTGAGAATAAAAAATAACCTAATTATACTTATAAGTCAACAAACTAACAAAATCAGCAATTCAACAAATGGACGCATTTGGTTATCAAATTTTATTTTAACCCATTGATGAAATAGATAACTTTTCTCATCAAACTAATATAAAATAAGCCATTGTTTTTTTACATATAAGAATCGTGGATTCTATAAACACGCTCAAAAAGAGCAACCTATCTGCGACTTAATCACCGAATTTTTAAGGATTTTCCATGTTTCGAAAACTCATCGGCCTTTTTTCAAATGACCTATCAATCGATCTAGGAACTGCCAACACTCTTATTTACGTAAGAGGAAAAGGAATGGTACTAAACGAACCATCTGTCGTCGCGATCATGAACAATCGCCAAGGGAACAACTCTCGATCTATTGTTGCAGTTGGCGAAGCAGCCAAACTGATGCTGGGAAAAGAGAACCAAAGAATACAAACCATTCGTCCAATGAAAGATGGGGTGATTGCCGACTTTGAAGTTACTGAAAAAATGTTGCAATCTTTTATTCGCAAAGTACATGAAGCGCGTTTTTTCCAACCCAGTCCACGTGTATTGGTTTGCGTACCTTGTGGGTCGACTCAAGTTGAAAGACGTGCTATCCGTGAATCTGCTGCAGGAGCAGGTGCTCGAGAAGTTTTTCTAATTGAAGAGCCCATGGCTGCTGCAATTGGTGCTGGCATGCCTGTTAGCGAGGCAACAGGGTCAATGGTTGTCGATATTGGCGGTGGAACCACCGAAGTCGCGACATTGTCTTTAAACGGCATTGTCTGGTCTGATTCAGTCAAGGTAGGGGGGGATCGTTTTGATGATGCCATCATCAAATATGTTCGTCGTAACTACGGCATGGTGATTGGGGAAGCAACTGCCGAAAGGATTAAAAAAGAAATCGGTACCGCTTATCATGAAATGGAACCCCAGACGATGGAAGTACACGGTTCCAATATTGCTGAATCGGTTCCACGTCGATTCACGCTCAACAGCAATGAAATTTTAGAAGCCTTGCAAGAACCATTATCAGCCATCGTCAGTGCGGTGAGAACCGCTTTAGAACACACCCCACCTGAATTAGGGGCTGACATTGCCGAGCATGGCATTGTATTAACGGGGGGTGGCGCATTGCTTCGCAACCTAAATACCTTACTTTCTGAAGAAACCGGCGTGCCCGTCATTATTGCCGACGACCCACTAACGTGTGTCGCCCGCGGTGGCGGACGAGCACTTGAGCTTATGGATGAAAAAGGAATTGACCTCTTCTCATTTGAGTAAAATGACTGTCGTGAAATATTTCAAGCCTATCCTCTCTAACTTAACAAGAGAGGTGGGTTATTAACTTCTCGACACCATCCCCTCAAAAAGAAGGCAGTTATTTTCTGCTGCTTTTTATTCTCAGCATCGCGCTAATGGTGTCAGATCACTATACCAATGCACTCTCCAATTTTCGCAACCTGCTGACAGCAACCATTGAACCTGTTGAAAGGATTGCTGCACTGCCACTCGATATTTACCTGTGGATCCAACAGGATTACACCCACTCCAACCAGCTCAGTGCGGAAAACCACCGGTTAAAAACGGAAAATTTATTGCTCAAGGCTCAGCAACAGCAGATGAAAAAACTTCAACTTGAAGTCGAGCGTTTAAACAAGCTTTTAGGAACGGCAAGCCAATTTAAATCGACGGAGGTGCAAATTGCATCGGTCATTGCTTACAGCCAAACCCCTTTTGCCCAATATGTTATCTTAAATAAAGGCTCTCTCGATGGCATTTCCATTAATCAAAGCGTCATAGATGCAAAAGGCTTAATTGGACAAATCACCTCTATTACCCCAACGTCCTGTCGCGCTCAATTGATTACCGACCCCGAAATACAAGTACCCGTTCGAATACAACGCACAGGACAGCGTGGTATTTTGAATGGTATCGGACATGAACAACTCTCCTTATTATTTATTCCCTCTTCAAGTTCTATCAAAATTGGCGATACACTTGAGACCTCAGGCCTGGGGGAAGTTTTCCCAGAAGGACGACCTGCTGCAACCATTTCTCAAATAGAAACCATGAGCGGAGAACCTTACTATAAAATCAGCGCTGAACCCATTGCTGACTTAACACGCTCACAAAAAGTCCTTATTCTTTCGCGGAAATCGGGTGTTAAACATGACTGAAAAAGTATTTTCACTCCACATTCATGATATTAAGTGGCTATTCTTTTTAAGTTACCTCTTTGCTATTGTCATCGACAATATGATGATATTAAGTTTCGATATTCAGTTTATGCCCTACCTAACCTTGCTGACTCTCTTTTTTTGGACCTCAAGAATTCTCTATAAAAGCCACTTATTGTCGGCTTTTATATTGGGGTTGGCGTTTGATACTGCCTTAAACACGCCTTTAGGCTCTCACAGTCTCATTTTTCTCACCACGACATTTTTAATGTTACGCTCTCGCCTTCGCTTCAAAGGGTATCCTTTATGGCAACAATCCGTCATTATCGGCAGTTATCTGCTGGTTTTCCAGATTATGAGCTGGTTTATTTTTACCCCGCAATTACTTGGCAACGCTTACTATTATTATTGGCTAGAACCCTTGGTAGCCATATTTATTTGGCCATTGTTAACCCTAATTTTAAATCGTTTAACCCACCAAACCGTTTTCAATTAACCCATGAAAAATAAGCACCGCTATCAAACTGAAGGGGAAATTTATTTTCAAAAAAGGTTGTTTAGAAACCGAATTTATTTTGCACTCGCTTTCTGCATACTGTTACTTCTGCTCCTATTAGGACGCATGACTTTTTTGCAATGGGTTGGTTATAACCACTACCAATCTATGGCGGAAGGTAATCGCATTTCCGTCGAAGCGCTACCACCTGTCAGAGGCCGGATATATGACCGTAACCACGTCATAATCGCAGATAACCAACCCATTTTTACCCTTAAATTTTCCAAAGACAAAATAGAAAATTTAAATAAAAGCTTTATTGATTTACACCTTCTGATACCCAATTTAAGTAAAGAAAAACTCTCAAAATTTTATGAACGTTTGAATGCATCAAGCCGCTATCGACAACTCTATTTACCCTACACGTTATCCGAATCTGAAGCGGCTCGTTTTGCCTCAAATAGCTATCAGTTTCCAGGGATTACACTCGTTGCAAAACTTAAGCGTACCTATCCGTTTAACGAAAGTGCGGCGCACGTGCTAGGCTATGTTGGTAAAATCAACCAAAATGAATATGAACAATTAAACGCCTCTGAATATGCCGGGACAGACGTCATCGGAAAGCTTGGCATTGAAAAATATTATGAGCATTTACTTCATGGTGTCCCCGGCATTCAACAAATCGAATCCAATGCACGAGGCCGCATCATTCGGAAATTGGAGACGATCCCTGCCAAACCCGGAAAAGATATCCAACTCACCTTGGATATTCACTTGCAACGCTTTATCGAAACCCTGCTTAAAAACAAAAAAGCGGCGGTCGTTGTTATTGAGCCCAATACAGGTGAAATTCTGGCTTTTGTCAGCTCGCCGGCTTATGACCCAAATTTATTCGTGGATGGCATTAGCCAAAAAAACTATCAAGCATTACTCAGCAACCCGCAACG
The DNA here is from genome assembly GCA_002779995.1 of Piscirickettsiaceae bacterium CG07_land_8_20_14_0_80_44_28. Taxonomy (GTDB): domain Bacteria; phylum Pseudomonadota; class Gammaproteobacteria; order Thiomicrospirales; family Thiomicrospiraceae; genus Hydrogenovibrio. Next base: position 9,115 of record PEWX01000034.1, on the reverse strand, counting down.
ACCACTTGTTAACCGGGTTTTAAATGGTCAATACCCCCCGGGTTCAACCATCAAACCCTTTATTGCGCTTGCCGCCATTGAAAACCAAATCATTTCTCCCACCACGACAATAGAAGATCCCGGCTTTTTAGAATACCAAGACCATCGTTACCGTGATTGGAAAAGAAGAGGTCACGGTACGGTCGATATGCATAAAGCCATAGTAGAGTCTTGTGATACCTACTTCTATAAATTGAGTTTAGACATGGGGATTGACCTGATTCACAAGTCCTTAACGCCTTTTGGTTTTGGGCAGATTACCCAGATTGACTTACACAATGAATCCACCGGAATCTTGCCATCCCGTAGCTGGAAAAGACAAGTTAAAAATGATGATTGGTACAATGGAGAGACGATTATCACCAGTATTGGTCAAGGGTTCTTTTTGACCACGCCATTGCAGTTGGCAAAAGCCACCAGTATTTTGGCTAACCGAGGTGAAATCATCCAACCAAGACTGCTCAAAGATACGCCCACCACCATGATTAAAAAAATCGGCATTGAAAATATCAACAATTGGGATAAGGTTATTCAGGCAATGGAGGACACAGTGCATAACATCCATGGCACTGCCCATGCTTATGCAAGAGGCTTACCCTTTAAAATGGCAGGGAAAACCGGCACAGCACAAGTATTCAGCTTAAATGAAGGAGAATACAATGAAAGTGAAATCACTAAAAATTTAAGAGATCACTCATTATTTATAGGCTTTGCACCCGTTGATCAACCCAAAATTGCCATCAGCGTCATTATTGAAAATTCGAGCACCAAGGCAGCGCCCATTGCCATCGATATTGCAAAATATTACTTAAAAGAATTATCCAATGAGAATTGATTTACCCCAGCGAGAAAAAGTATATCGTCAAAAGAAAGGGATTTGGTTTTCCATGCACTTGGATAGTTGGCTTCTGCTGGGTATTTTTCTACTGATTATTACCGGATCTTTAATCGTTTACAGTGCTTCGGGAAGCGACCTAAACGTGTTGATTCGTCATCTAACCCGTGTTGGCTTTGCCTTTGCGTTGATGCTTTTCTTTGCCCAGATCCCCCCCAATATTATGCGTGTTTATACACCATGGATTTTTCTCGTCGGCACCATCATGCTCATAAGCGTTATTTTGTTTGGAGAGATCGGCAAGGGCGCAAAACGATGGCTGGATCTTGGTGTCATCAAATTTCAACCCGCTGAAATTATGAAACTGGGATTACCCATGATGTTGGCTTGGCTTTATTCACATGATACCTTCCCGCCATCCCCTAAAAAAATGTTAATCGGCATCGCACTGGTTGGTCTGATTGCAGGCCTCATTATTATTCAACCAGACCTTGGCACCTCCATTTTGATTGCCATGAGTGGATTATTTGTTCTTTTCTTTGCCGGCCTTTCATGGCGTTGGATTACCTCAAGCATTGCCATCGTCGCAGCCAGCTTACCGATTATTTGGAATTTTTATATGTACGACTACCAAAAGCAACGCGTACTCACTTTCCTCAATCCTGAGTCAGATCCCCTTGGAACCGGCTATCACATTATTCAATCGAAAATCGCTATTGGATCAGGCGGTCTGGAAGGCAAAGGATTAATGGGCAGCACTCAGGCTCACTTAGAATTTTTACCCGAAAGTACGACTGACTTTATTTTTGCAGTTTTTGCCGAGGAATTTGGATTAATTGGCGTAGTCGCACTATTAACCCTGTATTTTTTAGTGATGGCTCGCGGACTCTATATTGCCTCTCAAGCACAGGATAATTTTGCGCGTCTCACAGCGGCAAGCCTTGTGATGACATTATTTGTCTATGTGTTTGTCAATATTGGTATGGTCAGCGGCATCCTTCCTGTCGTCGGACTCCCCCTTCCTCTATTAAGCTATGGCGGGAGTTCAATGGTCACGCTAATGATCAGTTTTGGCATATTAATGTCAATCCATACCCATAAAAAACTACTGACATCCTAACCCCTCTGAATAAAACTTATGCCCCTAAAAGCACTTGATAGCTTTAGCTTTAAGCGCGGATATGTTAAATTATAAAAACTATTAATAGCTAAAAAGACCTTACCCAAATGACCAAGATTTTTGCTTTATTTTTGACACTTCTAATCGCCAATATCGGCTATGCCGAAGCCCGGGAAACACCCTCTCCAACTCCCATTGTGCCGCATGTCACGCCATCGGCGCCCAATATTCAAGCAACCGCCTATGTGCTTGTCGATTTTGACAGTGGCAAAACCATCGCCAGCAAGGATCCAGAAAGCAGGATTGAGCCAGCCAGCTTAACCAAAATCATGACCGGCTATGTGGTAATCAGTGAATTGAAAAATGGCACCATCCAAATGAATGATGAAGTCACCATTTCAACCAAAGCGTGGCAAATGCCGGGTTCTAGAATGTTTATAGAAGTTGGCAAAAAAGTAACCGTTCAAGATCTTATTAAAGGCATGGTGATTCAATCCGGTAACGATGCCAGCGTGGCCTTAGCAGAACATGTCGCCGGTAGTGAAGAAGTGTTTGCTGAACTCATGAATCGATATGCTCAGTCTCTGGACATGACAGACACCCATTATGTCAATGCAACCGGACTCCCGCATCCTGACCATTACACCACGGCGAAAGACCTTGCTATCTTAACGAAAGCACTGATCAAGAACTTTCCGGATGAATACAAATGGTATTCAGAAAAAAAATTCACCTATAATGGCATCACCCAATACAACCGTAATAAACTGTTATGGCAAGATGCCAGTGTCGATGGTCTAAAAACGGGTCATACAGAGTCAGCCGGTTATTGCCTTGTGACCTCCGCAAAGCGTGATAATATGCGTTTAATTTCCGTCTTACTCGGCGCCGAAAGCGCAAAACAGCGCGTACAAGAAAGTCAGAAACTCTTAAACTACGGATTTCGTTTTTTTGAAACGCATAAGCTCTATGCCCCGGGTCAGCGTTTGAATGAGGCACGGATATGGGAAGGCAAACAGGATATGATTGAACTGGGCTTAACCGATTCGCTGCATGTCACCATTCCAAGAGGTCAATACAAAAACTTGGTGATTGAATCTTCTATTGACGCTCAAATCACTGCGCCGGTTAAAAAAGGCCAAGCACTTGGAAAACTCTATATCTCTTTCAATAACGAAGTCCTCATCGAGCGTCCTCTGGTCGCACTCAATGATGTCGAAGAAGGCTCATTCTTTAAAAAAATTATTGACCAAATCAAACAGCTTCTCAGTCGCTTATTCGGGTTTTTAGGACTTTAAAATTTATGTCAGACAAAACGGTACAGATAGCTTATTTAAATGGCGATTATTTGCCCCTCGAAAAGGCTAAAATTTCAACGCAAGACAGGGGCTTCCTATTTGGTGACGGGGTTTATGAAGTGATCCCCGTATACCAAAAGCAAATCTTTACACTGGATGCCCATATAGAACGACTCAAACACAGTTTAGAGGCAACCAGCATACTCAACCCCTTAACAGATAATGACTGGCAAAAATTATTATATAAAATCGTTCACTTACACCCTTGGCAAAATCAATATCTTTATATTCAAGTTACCCGTGGCGTTCAACTACAACGAGATCACTTGCCAGAACCCGATTTAACGCCAACCCTCTACATTTACAGTAACGAGCTAAAGCCGCTTGCCAGTACGATTGTCGAAAATGGCATCAGCGCCATTACCTTAGAAGATATTCGCTGGTTACGATGCGATATAAAAGCCATCACCCTACTCCCCAATATCCTGTTAAAAATGGCCGCTCAACAACAAGGCGCCCAAGATGCAATTCTCATTAAACCTGATGGGCAGGTTGCCGAAGGCACCTCAAACAATGTCTTTATCCTTAAAGACCAAACACTTTTCACGCCACCCAATGGCACCCAGATTTTACCCGGCATAACCCGTAGTGTCATTTTAAAACTGGCAGAATCCCATCAAATCCAATTCATCGAAAAACCCTTAAGCCAAAAAGACTTAGAGACGGCAGATGAGATTTGGTTAACCAGTTCCACTAAAAATGCGGTGCCCGTTACCCAACTCAACAACCAACCGGTTGGCAATGGCAGGCCTGGTGAAATTTGGCAGCGTTTTCAATGCTATTTTGATCGTGAAATACAAACTTTTATTGAACAAACAACCCATTAGAGCGTGTCATGACTGTTGATTTACATTCCGAAGAAACCCTGATGGAATTCCCCTGTGACTTCCAACTTAAAGCCATGGGGCACAACACTGAATCCTTTATGAATACGGTTTTTGAAATCACTCAAAAGTATGCACCGGAGACGACTCGAGATAAAATGCATATCAAAGACTCCAAAGGCAAAAAATTTATTTCTGTCAATATCCACTTCGAGGCCACTAGCCTAAAACAACTCCATGCAATTTATGGTGATCTTAAAGCCCATCCAGAAGTACTGATGACCCTCTAACGCCTTCCATGACCATCCTTATCAAAACACTGGGGATCACCCCCTATGAAACGACCTGGCAAGCCATGCAGACATTTACCAATCAACGTACCTCAGAAACAGCTGATGAAATTTGGCTATGCCAACATCCGCCCACCTTCACTCAAGGGCTGAATGGTCAACAACACCATCTGCACCCAGCCGCGTTTGAAAATGCCATCCCTATTATTCAAACGGATCGTGGCGGCCAGGTCACCTATCATGGCCCGGGGCAACTCATTTGTTATCTTTTGCTAGACTTAAATCGTTTAAAATTGGGCGTTAGAGCCTTCGTTACCCTGATGGAACAATCGCTCATTACTCTCTTATCAGAAATCAATATTCCAGCCACTGCCAAAGCAGATGCCCCCGGCGTCTATGTTGATGACCAAAAAATTGCCTCGCTCGGCCTTAAAGTTCGCAAACATCGAACCTATCACGGCCTGTCGCTGAATGTTGATATGGATATGACCCCTTTTCAATGGATCACCCCTTGTGGCCTAGCAAACATTAAAATGACTCAGGTTCGTGACTGGCAATCGACCCCAAACATTGACGCACTTCAAACCCGACTCACAGAAATACTGATCGAGCAACTTCAGGCAAACCCACCAACCCCTCAGGTATAATAGTTGGTTACGCTAAAATGGAAGGCCATCGGTATGAGTGCACCCCAATATCAAGAAATCGCTGTTGAACAACTAACGCAAAGCCTAAAATCCCGCAAGGCCAATATGTCTAAAGGCGAATATAAAACCAAGTCCCTAAAAAACAAACCCGACCCCGGTCAACCCAAGCTCAAAAAACCGGCTTGGATAAAAGCCAAACTCCCACCCGCAAAGCATATTGGCCGAGTAAAAGAACTGAAAACCATACTCAGACAACAAGGATTAAATTCGGTTTGTGAAGAAGCCTCCTGTCCGAATTTAGGGGAATGCTTTGGGCATGGCACAGCCACCTTTATGGTTATGGGGCATATTTGCACCCGAAAATGCCCATTTTGTGATGTCACCCATGGACGACCCAAGCCACTCAATGCAGAAGAACCCCTTCAGCTAGCCAAAACCATTGCCGCAATGAATCTCAACTATGTCGTCATTACCTCAGTTGACAGAGATGACCTCCGCGATGGCGGCGCCCAACACTTTAGCGACTGTATCAGCGCCATCCGCCAACAAACGCCGAAGGTTAAAATTGAAACGCTTGTACCCGATTTTCGCGGACGCTTAACCGTTGCTCTCAACACCTTGGCGAAAACCGCTCCCGATATTATGAACCACAATCTGGAAACCATCCCCAGGCTCTATGCCGACGCCAGACCCGGTGCGGACTACCAAGCCTCACTCACATTATTAAAAACCTTCAAGCAGCTTCGCCCTGAAACCTTAACAAAATCAGGACTCATGGTCGGTTTGGGAGAAAGCTTTGATGAAATTATCGACGTCATGCAAGACCTTCGTGCCCACCAAGTAGACATGCTGACCATCGGCCAATACTTACAACCTTCCGATTACCATCTCCCGGTGCAACACTATTGGACGCCTGAAGCCTTTAAACAACTGGAAATAGCCGGTATCAAAATGGGCTTTCAACACGTCGCATCAGGCCCCATGGTTCGATCTTCTTATCATGCTGACCTTCAAGCTCAAGGACAATTTTCGGAGTAACCAAACCTTATGACTGATTCTATCCAACGCTTTCTATTTAAAGACCTTGATATCCGAGGTCAACACCTCAATATTCACCAGGCCTGGCAAAAAATGATCGAAGACCGTCATTATCCACCTGCCTTAACACAAATATTAGGAGAGCTGACCGCAGTAGCCATTATGCTGGCCAACGGCATGAAACATCAAGGAAAAGTCTCAATCCAAGTACAAGGTTCGGGTCCGGTTCATTTAATGGTGGTACAGGTGACCCACTCGCTAGGCATTCGTGGGGTTGCCAAAACCAACCGCACCCTAACAACGCAGAGCGGTTTGGATGCCCTGTTAGGGGATGGTCAAATTTTAGTGACGCTTGAAAACACCCAAACTCAGCATTTCTTCCAATCTTATGTTCCCCGGGAAGCCAACACCATTACGGAAGCCTTTGAGAATTTTTTAAGTCAATCCGAGCAGCTGCCGTCAAAATTATGGCTCGCCGCGACAGATCAAGCGATTGGGGGTGTCTTAATACAAAAAATGCCCACCACCGATCATCACGATCCAGATGGCTGGGAAAGAATTTCTCACTTAAGCCACACCGTCAAACCAGCAGAACTGATTGATTGCGATGCCGCCACATTATTGCATCGATTATTCCATGAAGAAACCGTCGAATGCTTCGCGGCTGAAACGGTTCAATACGACTGCCCGCAAGATATTGAAAATGTTGAAACCATGCTGAAGTCTTTAGGCGAAACTGAAGTTCGTCAGATTTTAGCAGACGAAGGTGAAGTGGTGATTCATAATGAAATGTGCGGAAAGCACTTCCGTTTCAATAAATCCGATGTTGATCGCATCTTTGCAGAACCCAATCAAACCCAGCAACAGCACTAAACCCAACAGGCTTAAATCCCGCCAAAACACCTCAGAAATAGCCAGGCCTGGCTATTTTTTGCGGGGGGTAACAGGTTTTAAAACAGTTTTCGGGTGAATGCCAAGCAACCATAAAACCAAAGCATAAAGCAGTATTGCACCCAACACCAAACCCAATAACCAACTAATCCGAACCCAAGCACCAAACGCTAGCCATTGTGATATTTCCGGGCGCAAGCCTAATATAAATGCGATCAAAACGCCATTTGCAACGCCCACTTGTAAAAACAATTGCTGCCAACCGGGCAAAGGCTTAAACACCTGGTTTTTAACCAAGAACCAATACAATAGCCCGGCATTCATAAAAGCAGACAAAGTGGTGGCAGCGGCCAGCCCCACATGGGCAAAAGGCCCAATCAGTGCCAGATTCATCACCACATTGGTCACCAAAGCCGCCACCGCTATTTTTACAGGCGTTTTCATATCCTTGCGCGCATAAAAAGCAGGCGCCAGAATTTTAACCAGAATAAAGCCCAATAAACCAAATGAATAAGCCATTAAACTCATTCCGGACATATGCACATCCATTTCGGTAAAGGCGCCATAAAAGAACAAACTGATAATTAATGGCTCGGCCAACAGCAACAATCCAAATGTAGCGGGCACCCCAATAACCAACACCAGTCGAAGCGCAAAATCAATATCCGCTTCAAACCCTTGCCAATCCTTCAAAGCCGCCTTTTTTGACAAACCTGGCAGCACCACCGTCGCCAAAGCCACCCCAAACACCCCCAACGGAAATTCCATTAATCGGTCGGAATAATATAGCCAAGACACAGAACCCGTGACCAAAAACGAGGCCAACACAGTATCCACCAACAAATTGATTTGCGCGACTGACACACCAAAAAGGGCGGGTAACATCAACCGCTTGACCTCATCTACTCCGTCATTGGGTTTGAATGAAGGTCTGGGCAACAAACCTAACCGTTTTAAAAAGGGCACATGAAACAGCAACTGAATCACCCCTGCCACCAACACCCCCCAAGCAAGTGCCATCACCGGGATATCCAACAAAGGTGATACCCAAATCGCAAATGAAATCAACACCAGGTTTAAAAGCACCGGTGTGAAAGCGGGCACGGCAAATTGATTGTAAGTGTTCAAAATAGCCGATGAAAAAGCCACTAAAGAAATCAACAATAGGTAAGGAAAAGTAATCGACAGCATATCCGCTGCCAATTGGAATTTTTCGGGATCATCAACAAACCCTGGCGCAAAAACCCACATCCACAGGGTTGAACCAAATACGCCAAATGCCGTTAACAATAACAAGATCCCGCCAAGGCGCGTTAAGATCGCATCCACTAATTGCTTAACCGATGCCAAACCACCTTGTTCACGCACATCTGCTAGAACAGGAACAAAAGCCTGAGAAAAAGCCCCTTCAGCAAATAATCGGCGAAAAAAATTAGGGATTTTAAACGCCACAAAAAACGCATCTGCCCCTGCTGAGGCACCAAAATAACGCGCGATCACCATATCTCGCACAAACCCTAAGATTCGAGAAATCAGCGTCATACCACCGACGGTTGCTGTTGCTTTTAATATCGTTTTCAAAAGAGAATTCTTTGCTGAAGTAAATGTAGGGCTATTTTACCGACTAATGCTGTTCGGGTCAGAGTTTCTCTCTAGATCAGCCATAAATAGCAGGCATAAAAAAACCAGGCAAGCCTGGTTTTTAATCGATCTAGACAACAGAATTAAAGCATTAAGCCATTGCCTTGATGCGTGCATTGATGCGACTTTTGCTGCGTGAAGCCTTGTTTTTAGCAATAATGCCTTTACGAGCCATACCATCTAAGCTAGATTGCGCAACTTTAAAGGCAGCGTTTGCTGCGGCTTGATCACCCGAATCAATGGCTGCCATCACTTTTTTGACCGTCGTACGCATTTCTGAACGCATACTGGCATTGTGTTGACGACTTTTTTCGGCCTGTCTTGCTCTTTTCGTTGCTTGTACTGAATTTGCCATTTAAATACTCCAAAATTTGATTTCAATAGTTTTGTCGTCGATACGCATCGACCCTCGACACTCATTAAGAAAGGGCT
>PEWX01000106.1 GCA_002779995.1 Piscirickettsiaceae bacterium CG07_land_8_20_14_0_80_44_28 | reverse complement strand
AGGCGTAAAATCAGGGGTGCCCACCAATCCATGCAAGATCACCGCTCCCAGCAGCAATACACTGCCACTAATATCGATCCAAACACCTTTAACGCCACCAACAAACGCTGGCTGGCCGGTGAAGTTATGGCATGGGCTAACGCGCAAAAAGTCAGTTAATCTAGCCGCATGGCCACATCGGCCATATCCGACTCATAATATACTTTTTGCAAAATTCGCAAATCGCGGTGACCGGAGATTTTTGCCAACGTCATCACATCCACTTTTTTAGCCAATCGAGTACACGCCTCGCGCCTGAAGTCGTGAAAATGCAAATCATCAATCGTGCATCTTGATCTGCATTTTCGGAATAAAGCATCAAGCCTTCGCCCAGTCAGGCCAAAGCAAAGCCGTCGACAATCTTTAACCTGCTTTAACCCCTCAAGCACCTTGATTGCCGTCGTCGACAATGGCACCACTCTACTCGAGCCATTCTTAGTCTTGGGCAGAAAAACCGTGCGCTTATCAAGGTTAACGTTATCCCAAGTCATCGCGCATATTTCACCCGCACGCATAGCAGTCTCGATGCTAAACACCATTGCCGCACCGACACGATTAATTTTTAATTCTGGCACGTCATCAATATCATAATCAGTCGATAACAACAGCTGATTAATTTCATTATTAGCGGGGCGTCTCGTTCTTGAATCAGGTTCAGCCGGCCTTTTAACCTTGCTCATTGGATTATCTTTGAGCCAACCCCACTCACGCGCACAGCTATTGCACACGGCTGAAAAAATCACCCACTCTCTTAAAACCGTGCCAGCGGACACTTGCTGCAAACGCCTATCGCGCCAATCTGCAAAATGCTTAGGCTGCAAATCGTCAAGGGGCACAAAACAAAGCGGATCAGCGGCATCATTGCTCTCGCCGATCCATCTCTTAATGCGGCGCTGCTCAAACTCAAACCCTCGGTGCTGGACACTCACTTGCTCAAGATAGCGACGTAATGCATCGCCAAATGGTCTATCTGGAATGTCACGAGAATGCGACTCATCGATTTCATTCTCGATATTCATCGCCCACGCTTGCTCTTCACGCTTAGTCTTAAAACCGGTTTTACTTTTGTTTACGCCCTTATATCTAATCTGGGCGCGCCAACTATTTCGATGCTTATAAAAAGATGCCATTTATTTAAAGTTCGTGTGCAAAAGTGTGTGCAGTTTGTGTGCAGTTTGTGTGCAGTTTGTGTGCAGTTTGTGTGCAGTTTGTGTGCAAACTTTAGCAGTAACTAACATAAATAAGCAAGTGTTTAAAAAAATCAAGGTATGCGGAAGGATGGTGAAAGCCGCTATAGGACTGGTTTTGAAGCGAATGAATAGAATTTAAAAAGATATGAAAAAAAGTAAATGGTGCCCAGGGCCGGAATCGAACCGGCACGGTATTGCTACCGAGGGATTTTAAGTCCCTTGCGTCTACCTATTTCGCCACCTGGGCAAGGTGTTCTGATAAGAATCAGAGTCTGTTTGATATTACGTTATAAAACCATAATGGAGGCGGAACCCGGAGTCGAACCGAGGTCCACGGATTTGCAATCCGCTGCATAGCCACTCTGCCATTCCGCCTTATGGAGCGGGAAACGAGGATCGAACTCGCGACCCCAACCTTGGCAAGGTTGTGCTCTACCGCTGAGCTATTCCCGCATAACATAATGAGGCCGTATTATAGGGTGTAGCAGAAAAAATACAAGTTTTTTGTGACATATTTAATGTCTTTTTGCTGCAATTTTTGCGAATCAATCTGTATGGGAAGTTAAGATTATGATTCTATGAATCTTTCGCTAAAAGGTGCAGATTGCGTTGGTTTACTTTTTTTGCAATGAAATCGTTTCTAGTAAAACGGGATAGGCGGCTTTTGCATATTGAACCCATGTAATGACGGTTAATATCGCTGCGAAATAGAGCATTGGAAACCCTAAAACCCCCCAGTTCACTCCCCATAATTCACCACCATAAAGTAACCATGTTAATGCCGCCAGTTGGGACGCCGTTTTAACTTTGCCGAGTTTGGAAACGGCTACCACGTCTCTGGCGTTGTTTTCTGCCATCCATTCACGTAATGCAGAAATGCTTATTTCCCGCATCATAATGACAATGGCGGATAAGGTTATCCATAGATTTTGATATTCCACCGCGACCACGACGACAGCCGCAGCGACGATCAGTTTGTCGGCTACGGGGTCTAAAAAAGCGCCCAGCTTACTGCTGACATTTAATTTTCGCGCTAAATAGCCATCAAACCAGTCGGTGATGGCGGCGATCATAAATGCCAGGCCTGCCCAAAAACGTGCGTCTTCAATGGGCGCGTAATAGCATATTAGAAATACGGGGATGAGTAGAACCCGTGACCAGGTCATTAACATAGGAAGTGATTGTAACGTCATAAATTTATCTTTTTTGGTTGTCAGGGGCAACATTCGAATTCAGTGCAAAATATTACCATAGTGCTTGCAATGATGGGGTTAAAGTTCGCCATGAAAGAAGTCATAAATGGCTTGCGCTATTTTTAAACTGATTCCAGGCACTTTTTGCAATTCTGAAACGGCTGCATTTTTAACATCTGCCAAGCCTCCAAAATGGGTTAATAGTTTTTGGCGCGTCTTTGAACCCACCCCGGGAATATCTTCCATACGTGAGTGTGTTTGTGCTTTTTGGCGACGGCTTCGATGGCTGGTAATGGCAAATCGGTGGGCTTCATCGCGAATATGATTGATTAAATGCAACGCAATATCATCTGCTTCTAAATCAATCCCCTCATCATTTGTCGGCGTATATAAAATCTCCAGGCCTGCCTTGCGCCCTTCTCCCTTGGCAACCGAAACCAAAGGCAGGTAATCCAAATCCAACTGTTTTAGAACATCTATCGCTTGATTTAACTGCCCTTTACCGCCATCTATCACGATGAGATCCGGCAAGGCATCGCCCTCTTTTTTCAGGCGCTGATAGCGGCGTGTCAGCACTTGATGCATGGCGGCATAATCATCCCCGGGTTGTATCCCTTCGATATTAAACTTTCGGTAGGCGTTACTATCGGGGATGCCGTCTTTAAAAACCACACAACTTCCAACCGTTTGGCTGCCTTGGGTATGGCTAATATCAAAACATTCCATCCAATTCGGCGGTGATGCCATTGAGAGAACGTCCTGTAATGCTAAAACCCTTTGCGCTTGAGAGGCTTTTTGGGTTAATTGTTGCTTGAGTCCGGAATTGGCATTGGTCATAGCCAATCTCATCAGTCCCTTATCCGTTTGAGAGGCCGCTTGTCGTAGCTGCACTTTTTGCTGTTTTTTCTCACTTAACCAATTTTGAAGAGCGGTATGATCGGAAACTTCAGCACAAATGAGCACGCGATTGGGTATCGGGAAATCGGTATAGTGTTGGCTGATAAAGGCTGTTAAAATTTCATCTAGTGTCGATTCGGTAATCTGTTTTGGAAACTCATTTTGACTGCCCCACAGATTTCCACCCCGGTACATCATTAAAGACACACACACCATATTGGCTTCTTCCGATACCGCAATCACATCCAAATCTTTATTCCCCGGCTGATTGATTAAATGTTGGCTCTGAATGGCTCTGAGCGCCGAAATCTTATCTCGATACGCCGCTGCCTTTTCAAAGGCCATATCTTCAGCTGCTTTTTGCATTTTTTTGCCCAAGGATTCGATAACCTCAAAACTCTTTCCTTCTAAAAATGCCAGCGTATGACGAACCTCTTCTGCATAATCTTCATCTGTTACAAATCCCGGCACGCAGGGTCCGGAACAGCGTTTGATTTGATATTGTAAACAAGGGCGAGAACGATGATTAAAAACACTCTCGGCACACTGGCGAACCGCAAAGATTTTTTGCAACGCATGTAACGTTTGGTGAACCGCTGAGGCATTCGGAAAGGGACCAAAATAGCGCCCGACTCGTCGTTTTGCGCCGCGATGATAACTTAAAGATGGGTATTTTTTACCTGTAGAAACAAAGATATACGGGTAGGACTTATCATCCCGAAAGAGGATATTATATTTTGGTTTGTAACGTTTGATTAAAGTGTTTTCTAAGATTAGGGCTTCGGATTCAGTATCGGTTACCGTCACGTCAATACGGGCAATCTGAGCAACTAAGGCCTCGGTTTTGATTTCAGCATGACGTTTTTTAAAATAGCTCGAAACCCGACGCTTTAAGTTTTTAGCCTTACCAACATAAATAATCTGCCCCTCAGAATCTAACATCCGATAGACCCCAGGTCGCTCGGTTAAATGTTTTAAAAAAGCATCTATATCAAATTGGTTTGTCGTTTGGTCGGACATATAAGGTAAAATAAATCTCTTTTTAAAGACTGAATACTGTTGCCTTTGTGATCACGTCATCGTGCCAACAAAACAAAGTGCTCAGTTATTATAATCGTTTGTCAATGGAGAATCAGGTGAGAGATCAAAATGACGGCTTAGACCGCCTTGCAGGCGCAGCTGAAACCTTTATTAAACAAGAACGTTGGAGCCGACGTTGGTCAAATTTATTAAAACTGGCAGTTATTGTTTATCTGGTGGGTTCGATTGCGATATTTACCGGACAGTTTGTCGATGATGCACCGACCAGCTCAACCAAACATGTGGCAATTGTCAATTTGCAAGGCACCATTATGCCGGGGAGTCAAACCAGTGCTGACACTATTAATCCCTTACTGCAAAAAGCTTTTAAAAACCCGGACTCTGAAGCCGTTATTATTAAGGCCAACTCTCCCGGTGGCAGCCCCGTACAATCGGCTTTAATCAATGATGAAATCACCCGTCTAAAACAACGCTATAACAAACCTGTATATGTAGTGGTTCAAGATATGTGCGCATCAGGCTGTTATTACATTGCAGTCGCAGCGGATCAAATCTATGCCAATAAAGGTTCCATTATTGGTTCCATCGGGGTTCGCATGGATGTGTTAGGGTTTACGGGACTAATGGAAAAACTCGGTATTGAAAACCGCTCTATGCATGCAGGCGATCATAAAACTTTTATAAACCCGCTCGGGCCGAAAGATGAAGCCGGCCGAAAATTCTTTAAAGAACGTGTTTTGGAGAAAACCCATCAACAGTTTATCGAAACCGTCAGACAAGGCCGAGGCGAAAGACTGATTGAAACCGAAGACACTTACACCGGCTTGGTTTGGCTGGGAGATGAAGCCACTGAAATAGGACTCATAGATGGGCTAGGCGATATTGGCTATGTCAAAAGAGACATTCTAAAACAAACCAACACCCGGGTTTATGAAGCCGAAAAGAGTCTGCTCGAACAATTTATGGGCGACTTTGCTGCTCAAACAGCGACACAGCTAGGCCTTTATTTGAATTCACTAAAATAAACTCAGACAACCCTGAAAAAATGGATTGAGGAACTTGGCCGATTGAGGTGGCGTTAAACAACTTACCCCCCTCAAAACGGCCAGGCCTGGTGGTTTTAGCTCACTTTAGGCAACGGCCACACCAATTTCTGATAACGTCTTAGGGGACTCTACTTGATAGTCAGGCAGTTGATCAAACTGTAAATAACGATACACTTCACCGGACAGGGTATCTAACATATTCACGGCGTCTAAATATTCTGCCAATGTCGGAATTCGACCCAGAACGGAGCAGACGGCGGCTAATTCCGCAGACCCTAAATACACATTGGCACCATTCCCCAATCGATTCGGGAAGTTACGGGTTGAGGTTGAAAAGACCGTTGCCCCATCTGCAACACGCGCCTGATTTCCCATACATAACGAACAGCCGGGCATTTCAGTGCGCGCGCCAACTTTACCAAAGATGCTGTAATAGCCTTCTTCGATTAACTGATGTTCATCCATTTTGGTAGGCGGGGCAATCCATAAACGCGTTGGCACATTACCCATTTGTTCTAACACTTTTCCGGCAGCGCGGTAATGGCCAATATTGGTCATACAAGATCCAATGAATACCTCATCAATATGGGTGTTTTCCACCTCAGACAAAAGCTTCACATCATCCGGATCATTTGGGCAAGCAACAATCGGTTCCTTAATGGTATTTAAGTCAATCTCAATCACTGCTGCGTAATCTGCATCGGCATCTGCTGCTAACAAAGATGGATTATCAATCCATGCCTGCATTTCATCCCGACGACGTAATAAGGTTTTGGCGGATTCATAGCCATTTTCGACCATCCAATTAATCAAGGCGATATTGGATTGTAAATATTCAATAATGGGTGCTTTATCTAATTTAACCACACAACCATTTGCAGATCTTTCCGCTGAAGCATCAGATAACTCAAAGGCCTGTTCAGCTTTCAAATGTTCTAACCCTTCTATCTCTAAAACTCGACCACTGAAGATATTTTTCTTACCTTTCTTCTCAACGGTCAACAACCCTTCTTGAATGGCTTGATAAGGAATGGCATTCACCAAGTCCCTTAAAGTAATCCCGGGTTGCATTTCCCCTTTAAAACGCACCAATACCGATTCTGGCATATTTAACGGCATCACCCCTAAAGTCGCGGCAAAAGCGACCAGGCCTGACCCGGCGGGGAAGGAAATCCCAATTGGAAAGCGGGTATGTGAATCTCCCCCTGTCCCGACGGTATCGGGTAACAGCAAACGATTTAACCATGAATGAATAACCCCATCGCCCGGGCGTAATGCCACCCCGCCTCGTTGTGTCATAAAATCCGGTAACGAATGTTGCAACTTAATATCGACTGGTTTTGGATAGGCTGCGGTATGACAAAATGACTGCATCACCAAGTCTGCCGAAAACCCTAAACAGGCTAATTCCTTCATTTCATCCCGCGTCATGGCGCCAGTGGTGTCTTGCGACCCCACGGTTGTCATGCGTGGTTCACAATACATGCCTGGACGCACCCCCGCGATGCCACAAGCTTGGCCGACCATTTTTTGCGCTAAGGTGTAACCATGATCTGCCTGAGACTTATCGGTTGGACGAATAAAGACCTCTGAAGGCGCTAATCCTAAGGCTTGACGGGCTTTATCGGTTAAACCGCGACCGATAATTAAAGGCACGCGCCCGCCTGCACGAACTTCATCTGGCAGCGTTTCAGGTGCCAGCGTAAAGGTCGAAAGGGTTTCACCTGCTGCATTGGTAATTTTTCCATCATAAGGGTGAATGGTAATCACATCACCGGTATTCAGCTGTTCAACATCACATTCAATTGGCAATGCCCCCGAATCTTCGGCGGTATTAAAAAAGATCGGCGCAATCTTGCCGCCTAATACGATTCCACCTTGACGCTTATTGGGAACATAGGGAATATCATTGCCAAAAAACCACATCACTGAGTTCATGGCTGATTTACGAGAAGAACCGGTGCCAACCACATCCCCCACATAAGCAACAGGATGCCCCTTGGCTTCTAGTCTCGCAACCACTTCATCAATGTCTTCCATACGCGATTTCAACATTTCTTTCGCGTGCAATGGCATATCCGGACGAGACCAAGCGGCAGTGGCCGGAGACAAATCATCGGTGTTGGTTTCCCCTTCAACTTTAAAGACCGAAACCGTCATTTGCTCAGGCATTTTGGGCTTGGCCAAAAACCACTCTGCTTCAGCCCAAGATTTCAGAACTTGCAGCGCATAATCGTTGGTTTTAGATTTTTCAACAACGTCGTGATATGCCTCATAGACTAATAAGGTTTTCGATAGTGCTATGACGGCTTCTTGAGCGACATCGATATTTTGACTATCCAGTAACTGAATTAATGGCTGGACGTTGTAACCCCCTAACATTGTCCCCAGTAAAAACGTGGCTCTCACCGGAGAAATCAATTCAACACTGACCTTTTCGGCAGCGACATCGGCTAAAAAGCTGGCCTTGACATAAGAAGCTTCGTCCACGCCGGGGGGAACACGGTTTTCAAACAAATCAAGCACAAAATCAGCCTCGCCGGCAGGCGGGGTTTTAATCAATTCCACCAATTTCGCAGTTTGTTTTGCATCCATGGGTAATGGCGGAATGCCCTCTGCTTCACGTTCAGCAACCTGTTGGCGATAAGCTTCTAACATCGTTTTTATATCCTCTTTTAAAAAAACATTTGAAGCTATTTTACCACAGTCAATCGTTATTGCCGAAAGACAAAACATCCTCCCCCCCCCCAGCATCACAACATCAGCTTATGCAAAGAAACCTTACGACGATTACGGTACAATAACTTTTACCCTATCGAACATTTCCGCACCCATTTTCACGATATGGATCAGCAAAAGGCACTCTGCTATGAACACACTTAAGCAATTCTTCATTGGTAATCTCTACACAGATGACAATAATGCGTTACTGTCGTTATTTGCCCCCCTTATCGCATCCACGACTGAGAAATGTGCAGATCATTTTTATAAAATTTTGCTTTCAGACCCAAACAGCCAACCGTATATTTCGAATCAATTAGTTGAAGACAAACTCAAAGCCGAATTACAGAAATGGATTTATCAAACCCTGACGCCTAAAACCACCCCAGCAGCACGATTAGAGATAGAACAAACACAACGTCATGTCGGAGCGGTTCATACACGAGTTGACGTTCCTATGGCGCTGGTAAATTGCGCAATGAACATGATCAAACAAGTACTTTATCAAGCGTTAAGTGCCACGACTGAGTATACAGACAGTGAAAAATTAAGATATATTCCGCTAATGGATCAGCTTTTGGATGCCAGTTTAAGTTTAATTAATGAATCCTATGTAGAAGGGCATTTAGAAAATGAACGTACGGCACAAGAATTTAGAAGCCGTTCTACAGCCCATGAGTTAGCCATTGAAATTGAACGTATCAAAGGCGATTTTTACAATTGGTTAACCCAGTTAATGGGGGCACTGTTATTTGAACACCGCACCACGACCCTTCTCAATATTTATCAACAAGATTTTGCGCTTTGGATTCGACATAAATTAAATTTTGTCTGCACCGAAACGCATAGCTCTCAACAAATCAGAGCCAATATCGCCACCATACAAACTCAACTCGATTTAATCAAAGACAGCTCTATTGAACAACGAAATGAATTACTTAAAAATATCAGCGACCTTACCAAAGAATCAGGTTGGATGTTGTCACAAATTGCCGATGCCAACATAGAAACTTCAACGCGTGAAGACCCATTAACCTCATTGATTGAACGCCGCTTTATTAACCCGATTTTGCAAAATGAAGTACACATGGCGATGCAAACTGAAGAACCTTTCAGTTTAATGATGATTGATATTGATGATTTTAAAAACATTAATGACTTACATGGACATCAAGCAGGAGACGAGGTTTTATCCACAATAGGGCGTGTGTTAAGAAATTCCCTACGCGTTACCGACTATGCCTTTCGTTATGGCGGAGAAGAGTTTCTGATTTTATTACCCGAAACACCCTTAAATAATGCTTTGTTAGCTGCTCAAAAAATTCTTAAGAAAATTCAAAACACCAAAGTAACCATAAAAAGCGGCCGGCAATTACAAGTCACTGTGTCCATCGGCCTTTCAGAATTTGACGGCCACCCTGACTATGATAAAACCATTGGTTTAGCAGATGAAAAACTCTATGAAGCCAAATATAAGGGTAAAAATGGTTATGCGTATTAAGATTTTAAGATTTCCGGTTAGGCTCAGTCAGTTTCAAATAGATCAATGCCGTCATTAAGGCATCATTAAACGCATCATGTTGGCCAAAATTGGGAATGGCCAAATCTTCTAAAATGGCTTGAAACGACAAATCGATGGAGGGATGCATCATGGTTTTTGATTGTTGTGCCCATTTTTGATCATAATAGCGTTCAGAAATCTCGATGGTTGGATTGGGCAATTGAATCCCCAACCAAGGCTGAATAATCCGATTAACCATGGCGATATCAAATTCTAAATAGTACCCCACCAATGGTCGCCCACCAATAAATTGCAAAAATTGAGAGATGGCTTCTTGTGGAGATAGCCCCATTTGGGTATCCAGATTGCGAATCATGTGTACTTTAATGCTGCCTTCAGGAATCGCTTGATCTTGGGCAAACGTTAAGTTTAACGCTTGGCTGGTCAAAATACACTGCCCGCGAATTTTAACGGCGCTGAGCGAAACCAAACGGTCTTTCTTAGGATTTAATCCGGTGGTTTCACAGTCGAAACACACCAAATCCTCATCCAAAGGCGTTTCAAATAAAAACTGAAACGCGGGATCTTTTAAACGTTTTTTCTGCCGGCTTAACCGCCATTGTTTAAACATCAAAGCACCGAACTGACTTTAAATTGATGATCAATCAGTTGTTTAAAACGAGCAACCACCTTAAACCCCTCTTTTAATAAATCTTGTTGTAGCGATGACAGTTGCGTCACTTGAATAAAGTTATCGGGTGTTTTTTCACAATTTAGCTGCACAATCATCGCTTCTAAACGCAAGGTGTTCATATAATTCAGCACTTCACCCAATTCAAATCCGAAGGTCTCATCCAAAACCTTTTTATCCATTAAAGCTTTAATGCGCCAGTGGGTATTAGTTTTGGTAATGCCATATTTTAAAGCCAAGCAACGCACACCCTGAACGATTGGAAATATCCCTGTTTTCTTGATGTCTATTTTTGCCTGACCGGAAGGTTTGTCTTTGACCCAATGGCCTAAAAAATTGACCGGGGCATCAAACATTAAAACGGGTTTAGCGAAATGCGGCAAAAAGTGTTGATTGGCATCCACCCAGTTAAATAAAGTTTGCTTGAGTGCCTGTAATAAGCTCACCTCTCCAACCACCGCTTCAGCATCGAATAAAATCGACACCTTCATTAAACGCTCTGGTGTAGGCTGATTTAGCCAATCTCGCAACTGTTGTTTAAAGTCAGATAAGTTCAAACACCATTGCGAGTTTGAAACCATAATATTGCCGGGACAAGGCGGAAAGCCTAATGCGATTAACGTCTGACTGAAGTTATCCATAAAAACGCCCAGGCCTGGTGGTTTTGGGATGGAATCCGGCCATATAAAGGCATTATCTTGATCGGTACGAATCACTTGTTCAGCGCGACCTTCACTGCCCATGACCAATAAGCAACCTTGATGTAATTCCGGCTGTTCAACCGCTAATAGTTCAAAGACTTTCTGTATCAACTTGCGATGCAGTTCATTCACCAATTTGGCAATATAATGCGTTTTGACACCTCTATTATTCAGATGAATCACCAAACGATCAATTTCTTTAACCACCGCTTGCAAGTCGGAGACCGTTTGCGCTTGTTCAATTTTAATCACCGCAAGCCCGGATTGATTGGCGAACACATTCATTAAATCTTTTTGATGCAAGATACCCACTAAACCGTCATCCGAACGAACCACCAACCGGTTCAAACGATATTTGGTCATTTTGAGCAAGGCATTAAACAGATAATCAAATTGGTGCACCGTGATTAAGGGACAATTGGCTAAAACGCCAACAGGAGATTCGACATCCTGAGCGGACAAAGCTAAAGCATTCAACAAGTCAATAGCCGTCACAATACCGGGTGTTTCTGTCTCAAAATGCACCACACAAGCGTCGGTTTGCTGTGCATTCATTTGCTCTACACAGCTGCGAATAGTGGTTTCAGATGAGACCTCAACCAATGTCTGCCAAGGTGCATCGGTTACCCCGCCCATCAACGCATCACTAGACGCTTCTGCCTGAACCTGTGCTTGCAGACGATTAAGTTTGGTAACAATGTCGTCTACAAAATAGCCTTCAATTTCAGGCTGTTGGATAAACGCTAAAAATACCGCTTGTGGCAGTCGATATAAAATGGCTTCTTCAAGCACTTCATACCGTAAAAAACGTTCTTTTTTTAATAAGATGGCATCGCCAAAAAAAGTATTATGGCCATAAACCGCACGCTGACGCTGATCGGCATCATACTCGGCAATATGGCCTTTGATTACAAAATACAAATATGCATTTTGCTTTGAAGACTCAGTTTGTGTGATTTCTAACTGAGTGCCCAAAGCAAAATACACCACATCTAAGGCTTGGGCGATTTGCAATAGCGATTGATCGTCCAACGATGAGAAAGGCGTTACTTGGTGTAAAAAATTAAGGGCTTGCTGATATGACATCCAAAGACTTCCTTCTGTGAACAACCCATGCAAATAACCGGCTATAAAAAAGGAGGATGATCCTCCTTTTTTATACGTTTTATTTAAGTGCTTTAGTGTTCAGAAGCACCTTCTGCACCGATTCCGGTTTGAGAGCGAATAAACTGTGCTTCAAAACCGTCTCGATCTTGTTGAGCTCTTGCCGATTTGTCGGTAATGGAAAAGAACCAAATCCCAATAAAGGCAATCGCCACCGTAAATAACGCTGGGAACTTATAAGGTACAATTGGATCGCCCATTGCCAGGATTTGCGTCCAAACGACCGGGCCAAGAACCACCATCACCACCGCAGACACCAGCCCTGACCAGCCGCCAATCACAGCGCCACGCGTAGTCATATTGCCCCAGAACATCGACATAATCAATACCGGGAAGTTTGCTGATGCCGCTATGGTAAAGGCCAGTGCCACTACAAATGCAATATTTTGATCTTTGAATCCAATCCCAAATAGGATGGCTAAAGCGCCAATCACTAAGGTTGAATAACGCGCCACTTTGGTTTCTTGCGCATCGGTTGCAATCTTATTAATGACATTCGCATAAATATCATGTGAAATGGCTGAAGCGCCCGCAAGGGTTAGGCCTGATACCACGGCCAGGATGGTTGCAAACGCCACCGCTGAAATAAAGCCTAGGAAGAAATCGCCACCAACAACATGCGATAAATGAATGGCTGCCATATTATTCCCGCCAATCAGCTTGGCGCCATCCATATATTCAGAGGCAACCACCATTGCAATCGCCCCAAACCCAATAATAAAGGCTAAAATGTAGAAATAACCAATAAAGCCGGTCGCAAAAAACACCGATTTACGCGCTTCTTTTGCATCCGGAACGGTAAAAAAGCGCATCAGGATATGGGGTAACCCGGCGGTACCAAACATTAAGGCAATCCCTAAAGAAATGGCATTCACCGGATCAGAAACAAATCCACCCGAAAATAGAATATTCATATCGCCATCTCGAGTTTCAACCGCAGATTTAAAGAGCATTTCAAAACTGAAATCCATGTTATACATGACGGCCAGTGCAATAAAAGTCGCGCCGGACAACAATAACACTGCTTTAATAATTTGCACCCAAGTCGTGGCCAACATACCCCCAAAGGTCACGTAAGCAATAATCAAAATACCGACCATCACAACGGCGTAGTTAAAATCCAGACCGAAGAGCAATTCAATCAATTTACCGGCGCCCACCATTTGCGCAATCAAATACAAGATCACCACTGCGATCCCACCAAAAGCAGACAGCACTCGAATCGGCGTTTGTTGAAAGCGATAAGAAGCAACATCGGCAAACGTAAATTTACCCAAGTTTCTTAAGCGTTCTGACATTAAGAACAAGATAATCGGCCAACCGACCAAGAAGCCAATGGCAAATATCAAACCATCATAGCCTTTGAGGTAAACCATGCCGGTGATTCCTAAGAAAGACGCGGCCGACATATAGTCCCCTGCAATTGCCAAACCATTCTGCATACCGGTAATCCCGCCCCCAGCTGCATAAAAGTCTTTTGCTGATTTGGTTCTTTGTGCCGCCCAATAGGTAATAAACAACGTAAAACCCACAAACACCACAAACATCGAAATGGCAGGCCAGTTAGTAACTTTTTCAGTGGGTGCCGCCATATCAATGCCTGCTGCCAAAATGGACAACGGCATCAGCGCCATGGCAAAAAAGGCCGTGATTTTTAAGGTGAAAAACGATTTCATTATTCGACCTCTTTTTTAATTTTTGCAGTTAAATCATCAAAGACTGAATTGGCCCGTTGAACATAGTAGCCCGTTAGCAAAAATGCAAACACGATAATGGCCACACCGACCGGGAATCCAATCGATATATAATCCCCCATCACAATAGTCGTGAAAAATTCCGGGTTAAAGGCTAACAGCAAAATATAGCCGTAATAAACCCCTAACATCAGAATGGACAATTTCCAAGCAAGGCCGGTGCGTTCCCGAACCAATTGTTGATATTCCGGAAGATTTTTTATCTTCTCAATTTTAGACGTTTCCATCGTCTTCCCTCCTAAAGGTAACCTTTAATAATCAGATTTTCAGACCTGACTTAAAGAAAAAAATGTGCTAAAAGTAGCACAACGGATAAAAAAATAGCCAGGCCTGGGCGTTTTATGCCCATCCCAGCTAGTTCTTTATTTCAGTACTGCAACTTCGTTTATTATTTATTAGGTTGCATAAATTGATCGAGAATGCTTGGATCTTCAAGGGTAGAGATATCAGAAGTAATTTCTTCTCCCTTGGCGATACTGCGCAGTAAGCGACGCATAATTTTACCGGAACGGGTTTTCGGCAAATTCGATCCAAAACGAATATCATCTGGTTTAGCAATTGGGCCAATTTCTTTGGCAACATGATTTCGTAAGGCTTGCACCAATTCCATTCGCTCACTTCCTTCATCCGGAATTTCTATATTTAATACCACAAATGCAAAGATAGATTCGCCTTTGATATCATGGGGTTTACCCACCACCGCCGCTTCAGAAACCCATTCATGTGAAACCAGTGCCGATTCGATTTCCATCGTCCCCAGTCGGTGTCCGGAAACATTTAACACATCATCGATTCGTCCCATAATCCAGAAATTGCCATCCAGATCTAAATGGGCACTGTCGCCAACCACATAATATTTATTGTTAAACATGGCGAAGTAAGTCTCTACAAAACGCGCATCATCATTCCAAATGGTTCTGACCATGGAGGGCCAAGGCTTACGAATCACTAAGTAGCCCCCTTCTCCATGCGTGAGTTCAACGCCATTTTCATCGACGATATGCGCATCAATGCCCGGTAGCGGCTTGGTGCAAGACCCGGGTTTTAAATCTGTAACCCCCGGAATCGGGGCAATCATGTGTGCGCCTGTTTCTGTTTGCCACCAAGTATCCATAATTGGACACTCGCCTCGCCCAATCACTTGGTGATACCACATCCAGGCTTCAGGGTTAATGGGTTCGCCGACGGTTCCCAGTAAGCGCAATTTTGACAAATCATATTGTTCAGGTAAGTTGTTGCCAAACTTCATTAGCGCACGAATGGCGGTTGGCGCAGTATAGAAAACCGTCACGCCATGATCTTGACAGACTTGCCAAAAACGACCCGCATCAGGATAGGTCGGAACGCCTTCAAACATCACCATGGTCATCCCCAGTGATAAAGGGCCATAGGCGACATAAGTATGTCCGGTAATCCAGCCGATATCCGCCGTACACCAAAAGACATCACTGTCTTTTAAATCAAACACCCATTCATTGGTAATGTGGGCATTGAGTAAATAACCGCCAGTGCTGTGCTGTATGCCTTTGGGTTTTCCGGTTGAGCCTGAGGTATAAAGTAAAAATAAGGGATGCTCGGCATTCACCATGACCGCATCATGATAATTACTCATGCCGGCAATGGCATCATGCCAGCTAACATCTCGGCCTTCTTTTAGCTTTACCGCATCATCAGTATGCTTATATACCAATACCTTACGAACAGAATCGCCCCCTTTTTCTAAGGCTTCGTCCACAGCGGCTTTCAAAGGAACAGATTTACCACCCCGACGGCCTGCATTGGCGGTAATCACCATTTTGGCACTGGCATCTTCAATTCGATCACGCAAGGCTTCTGCTGAAAACCCCCCAAAGACGATGGAGTGAATCGCGCCAATTCGCGCGCAGGCCTGCATGGCAAAAACCGCTTGGGGAATCATCGGCATGTAAATGACGACTCTATCGCCTTTGGTAATACCTTGTGCTGTCAGGGCATTGGCTAATCGACAAACTTCATCATGTAAATCTTTATAAGTATAGTGTTCAACGGCTCCATCATCGGCTTCAAAAATAATCGCCAGCTTGTCTTCCTTGTCCGTTAAATGACGATCAATACAGTTATAAGACGCATTCAGCTCACCGTCACTGAACCACTTATAAAATGGCGGATTGCTGTCATCCAACCCCTCTGTAAAAGGTTTTGACCAGGTAAGTTTTTCTTTGGCTAAATCGCACCAAAACCCCTCATAATCATTTTCGGCTTTTGTTATCAGGGCTTGGTAATCAGATTCAGACAGATTGGCTTGTTTTTTAAAGGATTCTGACGGTTTGAAAACACGATTTTCTTGTAAAATCGATTCAATGTTATTAGACATTCCTATCTCCTGCTTATTACGAAAGGCATTGCACCAGATAGCTACAATACCTCTATGAGATTAACAATAGCGATTATTCTAGCTGTTATGCAAAAGGATGAGGAACAAAAATCGCTTATACCCTTAATAAATACACTCAATTGCATTTATGCAAAAATTATAGTAACTATTCACTCCCCCCCCCACGACTAATCAACCTGATGAAGGGCG
>PEWX01000078.1 GCA_002779995.1 Piscirickettsiaceae bacterium CG07_land_8_20_14_0_80_44_28 | reverse complement strand
ACTCACACGCCTGCCAACACAAAAGAACAGCCAAATCCATGAGCTGTTACCACATCATTGGGCGCCGCAATAGGGGTGATTGCCGGACGCTTACCACCATTGACCCCAAATGTCCTTTAACATAAGTTGCTTATAGGCTACAATAATCACTATGAAATTTGAAATTAAAACGACATTGCATTTTGATAAGTGGCTTAAAAAACAAAATGACCGTCAAGCGGTTAAAGCCATTGCGATGCGTATTGCCAGAGCAGAACAGGGAAACTTTGGAGACTCCGAGCCCGTCGGTGAGGGTGTGAGTGAAATGCGTATCTTTATTGGCAAAGGCTACAGAATTTATTATGCAATCCGAGGTATGACAGTTGTTTTATTATTGAATGGTGGCATTAAGAGCAACAAAAAACAGCAACAGACTGATATTGCTTTTGCAAAGCAGTTGCTGAGCAAACTTGAGGATTAAGTTATGGCATTGGAAACAAAACCCTTTAACCCGTTTGATTATTTTGAAACTCAAGCAGAGATAAACGCTTATTTGGTTGAGTGTTTTAATGATGACGATCCAGCGTTATTTGTGAGCGCCTTAGGGCATTTGGCAAAACACCACGGCATTGCAGAGGTAGCCAAGGCAACGGGATTAAACCGTGAAAGTCTTTATAAGACCTTTAGTGGCAAAGTGCAGCCTAAGTGGGACACCATTGCCAGAGTTATGCGCGCCTTGCATATCGACATGACCGTCGCAGCTTAAAAATATTTGTGAAATCAAATAATTAACTCTGCCCTTGCGCTTTGAAGCGGCAAAAAAATGCGGCGTAAAAATTTTAAATCCCCTGCCTGAATAAAGTGAATAAAGGGGAAAAAGGGGAATAAAGGGGACGCAACCCAATGCCATTAAGTTAGGAATAAAGGGGACGCAACCCAATGCCATTAAGTTAAGCTTTAACACATTGATTATGTTAATATAAATCCTGTATTTTATAGTTTAAAAAGGACGCAAAAATGGCCT
>PEWX01000012.1 GCA_002779995.1 Piscirickettsiaceae bacterium CG07_land_8_20_14_0_80_44_28 | reverse complement strand
ACAAGGTATTAAATTCAACTCCGGCTTAGTGCCACCCTATTTGAAAAAAGTAAAAGCAGTTGAAGAACTGTTACCCTGGCTTTATCTCAAAGGTGTCTCAACAGGCGACTTTACAGAAACCCTGCAAAGTCTATTAGGAGAGAATGCACCAGGGTTATCAGCTAGCACGATATCTCGGCTAAAAAGAGACTGGATAAATGACTATGAGCACTGGCGTAAGCGAGATCTATCGGGCAAAGAATATGTCTATATTTGGGCAGATGGGGTTTACACCAACGTCCGTCAAGATGACCGTTTATGTTTGCTGGTCATGATTGGCTCAACTGTAGATGGTAAAAAAGAACTCATTGGACTCGTTGATGGATTTAGAGAATCCAAAGACTCTTGGGCAGAGTTAATTACGGATTTACACCACAGAGGTCTTAAGAAGCCCCCAAAACTAGCTATTGGAGATGGGGCTTTAGGGTTTTGGGCAGCCGTTAATGAACACTGGCCAAATACAGCCCAACAACGTTGCTGGGTTCATAAAACCGCCAATGTACTCAATAAGCTACCTAAGTCAATGCAACCCAAGGTCAAACAAGCCCTGCATGATATATGGCAAGCAGACAGTAAAGACAATGCAGAAAAAGCATTTACCAGTTGTATAACAAAATTTTCTGCCAAATATCCCAAGGCAATGGAAACACTGAATAAAGACAAGCAAGAAATGTTAGCATTTTATGACTTTCCAGCCGAACACTGGACTCATATACGCACCAACAACCCGATTGAATCGGTGTTTGCCTCAGTAAGATTAAGGGGAAAGAAAACCAAAAACTGTGGTAATAGAGAAACCACACTGACAATGTCATTCAAGCTGATTGAAAGTGCCCAAAAACGCTGGAAACGACTCAAAGGCTACAAGTTATTGGCAGATGTCATTCAAGGCGTTGTCTTTAAAGACGGTGAAAAAGTAGAACAGAATTCAGATCAAATTGGGAGTGCCGCTTGACCTCTGAAATGAGTCCATACACCAGATTTGACAATAACT
>PEWX01000080.1 GCA_002779995.1 Piscirickettsiaceae bacterium CG07_land_8_20_14_0_80_44_28 | reverse complement strand
TCTTTTCTTTTATTGGCAGCTTCACTAAACTGTCATTGTCGTATCGAAAACTATAGGAGGAAAGATATGAAAACTTCAAACACAACCCATCAAAAAGGCTTTACGCTGGTTGAAATTGCCATTGTATTGGTTATTATCGGCTTATTGCTAGGGGGGGTTCTTAAAGGTCAGGAATTGATCGCGAATGCCAAAGTGAAGTCAGCGCAACAAGAAGTGCAAGCTTTTTCAGCAGCGATTTACAGTTATGTAGATAAAACCGGCTATTTACCAGGCGATAATCCAAATGAAACAAATAACGCGGGTGACGGTGATGGAACGATTGATAATGGTGAGCGTCAGCCACTGTTTCAACACCTTAAAGATCAAGGGTTGATTTCAGGAGATTATGATGGAAGCACTTATGCGAAACATGCCTGGGGTGGCGATATTATTATTGATGAAGATACTCAAATTAGTGGTTTGACGGCTATGTATAATAATTTACCAAGAGATGTCGCAGAGCAATTAGATCTAAAAATGGATGATGGAGACTCTGCAACAGGTGATGTTCAAATTAATGGTGGCGCGGCAAACTATTCTGATACAGATACTCAAAATGATGTGTTAATTAAAGTGTATTAATCGTTACTGATTTCACTTCATTTAAAGAAAGCCCTGCTGAGTCAGGGCTTTTTTAATGTGTGCGGAAAATTTTGTTAAAAGTGAGGTTTGGTCATCAGCGATCCCCGCGCTTTGTGGTAGAATGTCTTTCCTAAAAATTCCTATAGTTCCATTGTTTTACCTTTGAGTATCCCTAAATATGTCTGCAGAGCAACAACATACCTTGTCAAATGATTCCCCGTTTACCGGAGGGGTGTTTATTAAAACCTACGGTTGTCAGATGAATGAATATGATTCAGATCGGATGGCGAAGCTGTTAAAAAAGACCTTTGGCCTAGAGATGGTGGATACAGCTGATCAAGCCGATGTGTTGATTTTAAATACCTGTTCTGTTCGTGAAAAGGCACAAGAAAAAGTGTTTGATGAATTAGGGCGCTGGAAAAAATGGAAACTGGCCAAGCCCAATCGTCTTATCGGCGTGGGGGGCTGTGTCGCCTCACAAGAAGGGGAAGTGATTCGCAAACGAGCGCCTGTTGTGGATGTGATTTTTGGCCCACAGACCTTACACCGTTTGCCTGCAATGATCTGGGATGCGCTGGCACTAAGAGAGGCGACAAGTGCCAATAACAAATTGAAGAAACACGCGATTATTGATATTTCCTTTCCCGAAATAGAGAAGTTCGATAATTTAGCGGCGCCTGAGTCGAATGGGGTGTCTGCTTTTGTTTCTGTAATGGAAGGCTGTTCTAAATATTGTACTTTTTGCGTGGTGCCTTATACCCGGGGCGAAGAGTTTAGTCGCCCCTTTGCCGATGTGATGGCGGAAATTGAAAGCCTGGCCGAACAAGGGGTCAGAGAAGTGAATTTGTTGGGGCAAAATGTCAATGCCTATCGTGGGGTTATGCCCGATGGCGATATGGCTGATTTGGCGCTGTTAATTCATCATGTAAGTGCCGTTGATGGCATTGATCGCATTCGTTTTACCACCTCTCACCCAAATGAAATGACTCAGGACTTAATTGACTGCTATGCGGAAGTGCCTGAGTTGGTTTCGCATTTACATTTGCCGATTCAATCCGGTTCGGATCGCGTTCTGGCAATGATGAAACGCAATCATATGGCGATTGAATACAAAGCGACCATCCGTAAAATTCGAGCAATCCGACCGAACTTAAGTTTGTCAGGCGATTTTATTATTGGTTTTCCAGGGGAAACCTGTGACGACTTTAAACAAACCTTAGCTTTGGTTGAAGAGCTTAATTATGATCGTTCCTTTAGCTTTATTTATAGTCCGCGTCCGGGCACGCCGGCGGCCGGCTTGCCGGATGATGTTTCTTTAGAGACAAAAAAACGGCGTTTGACCGCTTTGCAGGCGTTGCTGAATGAGCAGACAGCAGCGATTAGTGAAGCGATGGTTGGCACCACTCAGAAAATTTTGGTGGAGCGTTTGTCCAGAAATGCAGTGGATGAAGTCTCGGGGCGCACGGAAAATAATCGTGTTGTGAACTTTGCAGGTTCCCCGGAATTGATTGGGCAATTTGTTGAGGTTGAGATCACCGAAGCCAAGCCAAATTCATTAAAAGGTCAATTGGTGGCAACGCCCGAGGCAGACCAATTTCAATCAAGGCAATATTATGCACTCTAAGATTCCGGGTGCCGTATTTAACCCGATGATGTCATAATTTATCAACCGAAGCGCGCTTTAGGTTAAAAAAACTATTATTATCATATTAATTTCATTGAAATTTATGCCAAATTGATTAATATGAATTTTCCCCTTGCCTTATATGGACAGTTTCATTGACACCACTTCAAACCATACAATTTCAATTAATGCCGCAAGATAATGCCGCTTTGGCGAATCTATGCGGTTGGCAATCAGAGCATCTTTCTCAGTTGGAACTGCGCCTTGGGGTTGAGATTAACCACCTTGGCTTTCAATTCAGTGTGACAGGCCTGGCTGATCGTTTGGTTAAAACGGAGCAATTTTTACGGGATTTGTATCAGCAAGCGCAGCAAGCATCACTGGATCCTTCACAGATACACTTGGCATTGCAGTCGGTTGGATTCACCGAGGATCAGGTTGTTGCGCCCACACAACGCTTGATCCAAACCCGCAAAAAAGTGATTAAAACACGCAATGCAAATCAAGCGCATTATTTGCAATCGGTTGAAGCCTGTGATGTGAGTTTTGGTATTGGCCCGGCCGGGACCGGGAAAACCTATTTGGCCGTGGCCACTGCCGTTGCCGCATTGGAAGCGGAGCAGGTGCGGCGTATTATTTTGACCCGCCCGGCGGTTGAAGCCGGCGAAAAGCTGGGGTTTTTGCCCGGCGATATGAATCAAAAAGTCGATCCTTATCTGCGTCCCTTGTTTGATGCCTTATTTGAGATGCTGGGGTTTGAAACCGTTGAACGGTTAATTGAAAAACAAGTGATTGAAATTGCCCCCTTGGCGTTTATGCGAGGCCGAACCTTGAATGAATCCTTTATGATTTTGGATGAGGCACAAAATACCTCCATTGAACAAATGAAAATGTTTTTAACCCGTATGGGGTTTGGTTCTAAAGCGGTGATTACCGGGGATATTACCCAGTGTGACTTGCCTAAGCAGCAAAAATCCGGTCTGCGTCATGTGATTGAGGTCTTAGAGGGGGTGCCCGGTATTGGCTTTACCTTCTATCAATCTCAAGATGTGGTTCGGCATCACTTGGTACAGAAAATTGTCCAAGCTTATGATCAATTTGATCGACGTAAGGAGGGGACATGATTCATTTAAATTATCAGCTGGCGGTAGCGGATACGCCGGTGCAAGACTTGCCATCAGAACCACAGATTTTAAAGTGGATTGAAGCGTCATTATTGGATGATTGGCAAGACGGCGAAACAGAAATTACCTTACGAGTGGTCAGCCCCCAAGAAATTCAAACACTTAATCGTGATTATCGTGGCAAAGATAACGTGACCAATGTGTTGTCTTTTCCGTTTGAAATTCCACCAGGCCTGGTGGATTTAGGAGAAGAATTACCCTATTTAGGCGACTTGGTGATTTGTGCCGAAGTGGTTGCACACGAGGCTGAAGCGCAAAAGAAATCTTTAACAGCCCACTGGGCACATATGGTTGTGCACGGCTGTTTGCATCTACAAGGTCTAGACCATATAGACAATGATGAGGCTGATGAAATGGAACACTTGGAAATTGAAATTCTAGCCGAATTGGGATTTTTATCACCCTATGAAACTGACCCGATTTTGTTATTAGAAGGAGAAGAATACGTTTATGAGTGACCGTCACAACGGCTCGACCTGGTTTGAAAAATTGGCCAAGCTTTTTTCAGACGAACCGGAGAGTCGGGAAGATTTAGAAACTTTTTTAAGAGAAGCACAAGCGCAAGATTTAATAGATAAAGACGCCTTTTTAATGATTCAAGGGGTGCTTAATGTTTCCGAAGCACGCGTTCGAGATGTGATGATTCCAAAGGTGCAAATGTCTTGCGTTGACGAAGCAGATAATCTTGAAATCATTTTGGCGCATATGTTGGAGGCGGCACACTCACGTTACCCTGTGTTATCCGCTGAATCGGACGAATTCGTTGGCATCTTGTTGGCCAAAGATGTATTGCGTGCCGTTGTTAAACAGAATTTAACCGATAAATCCCAACTTCAAGAACTCTATCGCATGCCTGTGTTAGTCTCGGAAAGTAAGCGTCTAAATGTTCTATTACGCGAATTTAAAAATAGCCGCAATCATATGGCGTTAGTCGTGGATGAATATGGCGAAGTGGCCGGTTTAGTGACCATTGAAGATGTATTGGAGCAAATCGTCGGAGATATTGAAGATGAGCATGATGAAGATGAAGAACATATCCAAAAACACCTATCCGGCGCTTATGCGGTTGAAGCGATTACATCCTTGCCGGAGTTTAATCAATTTTTTAACACGACCTTTGATGACGATATGTTAGAAACGATCGGTGGCTTTATTGCCAAGCATCTAGGTAAAATTCCAGAAACTGGTGAGCAGTTTGAAATGCATGGACTGCATTTTACGGTTCAAAAAGCCGATGAACGTCGGGTAGAAACCTTTTTGGTTGAAGAAAAGTCGGTATTAGATGAGGTTGAAGAGCCTGAGCCACTCGACGTTGAAACGAAAAAACAACCAGCAACAGAACCGAATGTTGAAATTCATTCTGAAGCGGTTTCGCTGTCTGACAAGAGGCGAGCCTCATCCAAAACAGATAACGCTTCATGATAACCACGAATTCAAGCCTTTTTCAGTTGTCTCCAAGAGATCCGCTTTAGTATGAAACGCATACTGAACTTCTTCCGTTTGGATCGTAATCGGCTGATGGCAGTGGGGTTGGGTGCGCTGATGGTGGTCTCTCATGCGCCTGTGGGATTGGTTCCGGTGGCGCTGATTTCTTTGGCCGGGTTGTTTTGGTTATGGGATCAGTCTGACTCAAAATTGGCGGCTATCCAGATCGGTTTTTGGTTTGGTATTGGCTTCTTTGGCGTGGGTGTCAGTTGGTTAATCTCCAGCATTTATATTTATGCAGGGGTGCATTTACTGTTGTCGATTTTGGCCACCGGTATTTTTGTGCTGTTTTTGACCGGTTACTTTATGTTAGCCGGGTGGTTGGTGGCTTTGTTAAAACGCCCGGATCAACAGGGTTTGAACTGGGTATTGCTCATGCCGGCTATTTGGGTTATCGCAGAAGCTTTGCGGGCATCTTTGTTTGGGGGGTTTCCTTTCCTGATGACCGGAAATACCCATGCACTCACTTGGTTGGGTGGGTATGCGCCTGTCTTTGGCGTGTTGGGGGTGAGTTGGGTAGTGGCTATTTCGGCAGGGGTGTTATTGTGGTTGGTGGTATCGAGAGCATGGGTTTTGGCGCCGATGATTTTGGCTTTATTTTGGCTAACGGGGGCGGCCTTAAAGAATGTTCAATGGGTTGAGCCAGTCGGGAAGCCGATTAAGGTGGCTTTATTGCAAGGGAATATTCCACAAGATCAAAAGTGGCAATCGGATCAGTTTTTGGCTACTTTGCAAACCTATGTTTCTCTGACCAAGCAAAATCTGGATGCCGATGTGGTGGTTTGGCCGGAAACGGCCATTCCGGATTATTATGACCGAGTCGAAAAGGGCGCTTTGCGTGCCTTTATTCGGGATGCGCAGTTATTAAATACCGACATATTGGTGGGGGTTATCACTCGCGATCTCGATACCCGCGCTTATTACAACGCCATCGTCAATGCCCGTCAACCGGATCAGGTTTATCAAAAAAGACATTTAGTGCCGTTTAGTGAATTTTTTCCGTTTGCGAGCGTTTTTAAAGCGCTGAGTTTGTTGTTTGATGTGCCTTTTTCATCCTTCTCTGCCGGTTCTGATAATCAACCGCTTTTTCAGATAGGTTCGCATCAGGTTGGCATGTCAGTTTGTTATGAGATGGCATTTGGTGAAGAATTGGCACGCAATGCGGCCGAGGCAGATTATTTGCTGACGGTGAGTAACGATGCTTGGTTTGCCCACACATTAGAACCGGCACAACAAGTGCAGGATGTGCAAATGCGTGCATTGGAGTTGGGTCGGGAAATTGCCCGTACCACCAATACGGGATATACGATTATCGTGGGGACTGATGGTCAAATTAAGCAGTCAATAGAGCCTTATCAAACGGGAGTGCTTCGAGGAGAGGTACAGCCCTACACCGGTAAGACACCATTTGTTAGCTGGAAGCAGTGGCCTATTTTCGCTTTGTTAACCCTGATTCTTTTGTTTTTGGTGATGAATCGCCGGCGTCATCGCCGGGATTTACCCCCAATAGATTAAAAACGCTTAATCGCTTAAGGCGGCGTTGATCCTGAGACGAAGCAACATTAATTCTGTCGGATCGGCTAGGCTCAGTGCTTTTTCTTCTATGTATTTTTCAATAAGCGGTAAGTCCATTTCAATAAAAGACTCAACACCCTCATCAAATTCTTCAAGGGTGGTGGCGAGTTGGTTTATGTCTTCTTTTAAATCCTTCTGAACTTGATTGAGTTCCTGACGGCTTAATTGTTCAAGAACGGATTCTTTGGTCTGAATGGTCTCTATCGCTTCTTTGAGCGAATCCCAGCTTTTATATTCTGCTTTCATTAACGCTTCTTTAGCGCTTTGTAACAGGTGGCGATAGGCTTGACCCATTTTATTTTCACTCATTATGATCCCCTCAGTTTTGCTGTATTTTGTTATAATTCAGAAAATTTAATCATAACAAAAAGCAAACGAATCATGTCAACTGAATTAACGCCTGAATACCAACCACAAGTCATTGAAAAAGATATCCAAGCCATTTGGGAACAGCAGCAAGTCTTTAAAGTAACAGAAGCCTCTGAAAAGCCACCTTTTTACTGTTTATCCATGTTTCCCTATCCCAGCGGGAAATTGCATATGGGACATGTTCGGAATTATACCTTAGGCGATGTGGTCTCTCGTTTTCAGCGAATGCAGGGCAAAAATGTATTGCAGCCAATGGGGTGGGATGCGTTTGGTTTGCCAGCAGAAAATGCGGCAATGGATCATCAAGTGGCGCCCGCAAAGTGGACCTATCAAAATATCGACTATATGCGTCAACAGTTAAAGTCGCTGGGATTGGGGTATGACTGGAGCCGGGAAGTGGCGACCTGTCATCCGGATTATTACCGTTGGGAGCAATGGTTATTTACCCGTTTGATGGCCAAAGGCTTGGTGTATCGAAAGTTGTCAGTGGTGAATTGGGATCCGGTTGACCAGACCGTATTGGCCAATGAACAAGTGATTGATGGTAAGGGTTGGCGTTCCGGCGCGCCTGTTGAGCGCAAAGAGATTGCTCAGTGGTTTTTACGCATTACCGATTATGCTGAAGCCTTATTAAAAGATTTAGACCAATTGGATGGTTGGCCGGAGCAGGTCAAAACCATGCAAAAAAATTGGATTGGTAAATCGACGGGATTGGAAATTCATTTCCCGCTAGCTTCCGGTTTAGAGAACACGGATTCGGGGAATTTAAAAGTTTATACCACGCGTCCTGATACGTTAATGGGGGTCACCTATGTTGCGGTGGCAGCCGACCACCCTTGGGCGCGTCAAGCCGCCGTTCAAAATGAACCCTTGGCACAATTTATTGAAGCTTGTTCGCATATTTCGACGGCAGAAGCGGATATGGAAACCATGGAGAAAAAGGGGGTGGATACCGGCATTCGAGTGAAGCACCCTTTGAGCGGAGAAACACTCCCTGTTTGGGCGGCTAACTTTGTGCTGATGGGCTATGGAACGGGTGCGGTGATGTCCGTTCCGGCTCATGATCAACGGGATTATGAGTTTGCTAAAGTCTATGGATTACCGATCAAAGTGGTCATCGGTCAAAGCGCAAAAGAACCGGCTGATGTGTCTGAAAAGGCCTTTACCGACAAAGGGGTATTGGTTAATTCAGCACAATTTGATGGCCTGAAATCCAAACAGGCATTGAATGAAATGGCCAAGATTTTGGGTGCGCTAAACTTGGGTGAAAAACAAACGCATTATCGATTACGAGACTGGGGCGTGTCTCGTCAGCGTTATTGGGGGTGCCCAATTCCGGTAATTTATTGCCCGGCTTGTGGCGCTTTGCCCGTTCCTGAGCAGGATTTGCCGGTTCGCTTACCGGAGGATGTGGTGCCGGATGGTGCAGGTTCGCCTTTGGCAAAGCTAGAGGCTTTCAAAAAATGCAGTTGTCCACAGTGTGGGGGACCGGCCAATCGAGAAACCGATACCTTTGATACCTTCTTCGAATCCTCTTGGTATCATGCCCGTTATACGTCTCGCGATAACCAAACTGCCATGTTGGATAAAGCTTCCGCAGACCATTGGCTACCCGTTGACCAGTATATCGGTGGGATTGAACATGCTATTTTGCATTTGTTGTATGCGCGGTTTTTTCATAAATTGATGCGAGATGAAGGCTTGGTTTCAACGGATGAACCTTTTAAAAACCTTCTGACCCAGGGCATGGTGTTGGCCGGCAGTTGGTATCGTCAGGATGAAAAAGGCAAGCAAACTTGGTATTCCCCATTAGATGTGACGCCGATTACTGATGATAAAGGTGCCATTGTAAAAGGGCAGCTTAAATCAGATGGCAGCGAGGTTCAGTATGGCGGCATCATTAAAATGTCTAAATCGAAAAACAATGGCATTGATCCGCAAACCTTGATCAATCAATATGGTGCGGATACCTTGCGCCTGTATATTATGTTTGCCGCACCGCCGGAACAAACGCTGGAGTGGTCTGATTCAGCGGTGGAAGGGGCGCATCGTTTTCTGAATCGGGTTTGGCGACAGGTTCAAACGCATATTGGCAAAGGTGCCGTGGCGGCCTGTCAGTCAAATGACAACTTAAACAAGTCTGAAAAAGCATTACGGTTAAAATTGCATACTACCTTGCAAAAAGTGACCGATGATATGGGGCGACGGATGCATTTTAATACGGCGATTGCGGCTTCAATGGAGTTTTTAAATGATATTAGTCGTTTTGAAGCAGAAACCGATTCCGGTCACGCATTAACGCAAGAAGCGTTAGAAACCTTGGTGCTGATGTTGTCCCCCATCACGCCGCATATCGCCCAGACATTATGGCTGGCTTTGGGGCATGATGGGTTGATATTGGATCAGCCTTGGCCGATTGTGGATGAAGCGGCTTTGGTGAAAGATGAAATTGAGTTGATGGTTCAAGTCAATGGTAAATTGCGCGGTAAAATTGAGGTGGCATCCGCAGCGGATAAATCCACAATTTTAAGTCAGGCGAAGGCGAATGAACAGGTTGCTAAGCATTTAGAAGGGAAGGCGATTGTTAAAGAAATTGTCGTGCCCGGGCGTTTGGTGAATATTGTGGTGAAAGGATAAGTCATGAAAAATGACCAGGCCTGGGGGTTTTTAAGCCCCTTTTCCCCCGGTAAATGGATTTCAATTGCGCTATTGGCGTTGAGCGTATCTGCTTGCGGGTTTCATTTAAAAGGTATGGGTTCCAATAGCAAGCCGACGTTTAAGTCGATTTATTTTGCGCAAACCGCTGGCGTGCGCGCGGACATTTTGCAGACACTGAAGCAATTGCTGAAGGCGTCTGATGTCATATTGGCGCAATCGGCACAAGCAGCGGAATTGTCTTTGTCTTTAAGTGCGACAGGTTATGAAGTGTCTCGAACCAGTCTTTCGGGGCAGGGCGATACCACCTCTGAATTGCTAAAGATGAGTCAATCTTTTACGGTGAATCGAGTCATGACTGAAACCTTGCTATTGAGCGCGACGGTGACCAGCTTTCGAGATCGCCGTATTGATATTGGCGCCGCTTTGGCCTCAAGTCGAGAACTAAAGGATATTCAACAGCAAATGGCGTTTGACTTGGCGAATCAAGTGATTGATCGCATTAATCGTGCCTATCAATCGAAACAACCGGCACTCGAAAAATCTGAATCCATCAAGGCATCTGAACCCTCAACCCGCACGGATGAACAGCCATGATGATGGCGCCGGCTTATCTAAAGCAGTTGGCGCAGTCTAGTGTGGCTATCCAGCCGATCACCTTGGTTTTTGGTGAAGAGCCTTTGTATATTCGGCGGGTGGTTGACGGCTGGCGCTCAGCATTAAACGCACAGGGCTATCTGCAAAGAGATCGATATGAAGTTGATGCGGCTTTTAAATGGGATGACCTGAAAATGGAAACCCAAGCCGGGACGCTATTTGCCGATCAGCGTTTGATCGAGCTGAATCTTCCGAAAGGCACTCCGGGAAAAGAGGGAGCGGCTTTTATTCAATACTGGTGTGCACTTCAACAAGCGACGCCACCGGAAATCTGCATTTTGATGAGTTGTGAAAAGCTGGATGGTCGTCAGCTCAAATCCAAATGGGTTCAAGCCATCGAGTCAGCCGGGCTGGTGATTCAATCAAAGCCGATTGAAGGGGTAGCACTGCAAAAATGGTGTCAACAGCGAGCCCAAGAAGTTGGGCTGTCACTGGATTCCGAAGCAGCTGCATTATTGGCCGAAAGAGTCGAAGGGAATTTATTGGCGGCTGATCAAGAAATTGAAAAGCTGGGATTGTTATTTGCACAAGACGCACACATTCAGGCGCAGGATATTATTGATAATGTGGCTGATCAGGCACATTATCAACTGTTTGCATTGAGCAGTGCTATGTTACTGGGTCGTCCACAGTATGCGTTGCAAATTTTACATCGCTTGCATCAAGAGGGTTTGGAGGCGCCGATTGTACTGTGGTTATTGTCGAAAGAAATCCGGTTGTTAATTGCCATAGGGCAACGGCAAAATCAGCAATCGCTCCCACAGCAATTTAAACAATTGGGTATCTGGTCATCAAAACAAGCGGAATTTAAAGCGGCCTTGACACGTCATCCAGGGGGTTATTGGCAACAGTTATTACCGAAAGCGCTCGAGGTGGATTTGATGATTAAAGGGGTTCGCTCGGGCGATGAATGGCAAGGGCTATCAGAATTGGTGTTTGAAATAGCCTGTTAAGCGGGTAAAAAGAGGCGGAAATGCCTGCAATCAAATTGCAATTGGAGGGAATAAAAACATGACAAACGAAACGATTCAAGATATTAAAGTTTATATGCAGACACTGGGGCAGCAAGCGCGTCAGGCATCACGCCAGTTAGCGACGGCCTCTACCGCACAGAAGAACGCGGCCTTAGAACAAATTGCCGTTACCCTGCAAGAAAAAATGGCCTGGTTGATCGCTGAAAATGCAAAAGATTTAGCGCAAGGGGAAGCTAACGGTTTGGATGCCGCTATGCTGGATCGGTTATCGCTAACCGAACAAGGGGTTGCCGCCATGGCAGAAGGATTACGACAAATTGCCACTTTAAAAGATCCAATCGGCCAAATTTCAGAGATGAGTTATATGCCATCAGGCATTGAGGTGGGTAAAATGCGCGTTCCCCTCGGTGTGGTGGGTATTATTTATGAATCGCGCCCTAATGTGACCATTGATGCGGCGGCGCTTTGTTTAAAATCCGGCAATGCGGCGCTGTTAAGGGGGGGCTCTGAAGCGGCGCATTCTAATCGTGCCTTGGCAGCTTGTATTCAAATCGCATTAAAACAGTCCGGCTTGATGCAACAAGCGGTGCAGGTGGTTGAAACCACTGATAGAGCTGCGGTGGGTGAAATGATTACCATGCCGGACTATGTGGATGTGATTATTCCACGCGGCGGCAAAGGCTTAATTGAGCGGATTAGCCAAAGCGCACGTGTGCCGGTTATTAAACATTTGGATGGTATTTGCCATGTCTATATTGACAGCGAAGCGGATGCAGAAAAGGCCGTTAAGGTTGCATTTAATGCCAAAACCCATCGCTACGGCGTTTGCAATGCTATGGAAACCTTATTGATTGCCGAATCGCGCGCAGCAGAAATTTTGCCAGGCCTGGTCGAACTGTATCAGCAAAAAGGGGTGGCATTGCGTGGGTGCGCTCAAACTCGGGCAATTGTGGCCATGGACGAAGCCACTGATGCCGATTGGGCGACTGAGTATTTAGCGCCTATTTTATCCATTAAAGTGGTGGCGGATGTTCAGGAAGCGATGGCACATATTGCCCAGTACAGTTCTGGACATACCGAATCGATCATTACCGAAAACATCACCACCGCCCGTCAATTCTTGGCTCAGGTGGATTCCAGTTCGGTAATGGTGAATGCGTCAACGCGCTTTGCGGATGGTTTTGAATATGGGCTGGGCGCGGAAATCGGTATTAGTACCGATAAGTTTCATGCTCGCGGCCCGGTGGGTTTAGAAGGGTTGACTTCACAAAAGTACATTGTGTTTGGCAATGGCCATATTCGTGAATAACAGGCTGTTAGCCATAAACTAGCGTGACCATAGGCTTAACAGCACTTCCTTAGCATGGCAGATGGCGTGAAAATCCTCTGCATCGCCTCCTTTGTCCGGGTGGTGGGTTTGCGAGAGTTTTCGAAACTGTTTCATCACCACTTGTGAGCCGGTTTGATCGTCCAAGGGGGTTGAAATCTTCAAGCATTGCTTCGCTTCGGTTATTTCGGCATCACTATAGCGCAGTGATTGGCTGGGCTGACTACCAAAACTTTGCCAAAATTGCTCGATCAAATTAACCACATCCTGAGCTTGAGTGGTTAGGAAGGTGTTGTAATCCAAGTAATAGCGCTTGATCTCATCCGCTTCTGTCAGCGCAAAAGCGGTATTTTCGAGTGATTTTCGATTGGGTTGTAAGCAGATTTCTAATGTATGAATGCACAGTAGCCCCTTTGCCTCGTTTTGCCATTTTTCTTGCAAGCGATAGAGTAAATGAAATAATAAAAAGTGCCCACGGAATAATGCTAAAGGATCAAGTGAAGGCGTGAACTGAGTAAACCCCTGTGTCACTAGGTGTTTCATGAGGTCATATTCTTTGATGACATCCCCTTTCGCCAGCCGCCGGTAAACGACCTCTTCAAATTGTGGGGGCAAAGGCGGGGAGGCCGTAACTTGAGCGGATTCGGTATCAGGTTGATTGCGGTGAGACTGTCTTGACATAATTGTTATAATACCAAAAAAATGATAGAGAAGCGGTTTTGAAAATCAAACGTTTAATTGGTATTAATGGTGGCACCTTTGACCCCATTCATTTTGGGCATCTTAGGCCGGCTTTAGAAGTGTTGTATGCCCTAAAGCTCGATGAAATGCGTTTTATGCCGGCTGGCATCCCCGTCCATAGACCACAGCCTTTGGCGACCATTGAGCAGCGTTGTGACATGATTGAATTGGCCATTGAAGATCAGCCTAATTTTGTATTGGAGCGGCTTGAAATGGCTATTGGCGGCCCCTCTTATACCGCACAGAGTTTGGTGCATCTCAAGCAAGCCGAACCCGAAACCGGCTTGGTATTAATGATGGGAACCGATGCGTTTGCAAAATTTGACACTTGGAAAGACTGGCAAACCATTTTAACCTTGGCGAATATTGTGGTGACACATCGACCGGGAGAACCTTTGCCCCGCCAAGGCGCGGTGGGGTATATTTTTTTAAATCATTGGGTGCCGCATTTAACCCAAGCATCTGGGCAGATTGTTGATTTGCCGGTGACGCAACTGGATTTAAGTGCAACCACATTACGAGCGTATTTACAACATGGCGACCCGGTAGACTATTTGATGCCGGCCAAAGTCGCGGCTTATATTAAAAAAAACCATTTATATCAACCTTAAATCAACTTGCTGCTGATGGTAGCTTTAACCAAAGAGATCCCTGTTAGATGATGAATGCCCAACAAATTGAAA
Organism: Piscirickettsiaceae bacterium CG07_land_8_20_14_0_80_44_28; assembly: GCA_002779995.1. GTDB lineage: Bacteria > Pseudomonadota > Gammaproteobacteria > Thiomicrospirales > Thiomicrospiraceae > Hydrogenovibrio. The sequence goes on along the minus strand of PEWX01000080.1, from coordinate 3,656 downwards.
GCCTCATTGTTTCAAGTTTAGAAGACGCTAAAGCGCGTGATATTCAAGTAATTGATGTTTCCCAATTATGTTCTTTTACGGACAAGATGATCGTATCAACCGGAACATCAACCACCCATGTGCGATCAACCGGTGAAGCGGTTGCCCAAGCCTTCAAAGAGGCAGGTGAACCGCCAATCGGGTTTGAATCCGGGCCTGAACCGGACTGGGTTTTGGTTGATTTAGGTGCAGCGGTGGTGCATGTGATGACTGAATCGGCACGAGCACATTATCAGTTGGAAAAATTGTGGAACATTAAACCGGCAGACATCGGTCAGCCGGTACAGGCTTAATTGAGTCGTTAAGATGGTGATTCATTTTATTGTTGTCGGGCAAAAAATGCCGCAATGGGTGCAGACAGGTTATGGTGAATACGCTAAGCGCTTACCGGCAGCGTGTGCGCTCAGGTTGGTTGAAATCCCCATGACGCAAAGAACCAAATCCGGCTCAGCCACTCACTATAAAACAGAAGAAGCCAAACGTATTTTGGCAGCCGTCCCCAAAGGGGCTAAGCTGATTGTTTTGGATGAACGGGGACAGACCCCAACAACGTTGGGTTTTTCAAAAAAATTAGAGGATTGGTTGGCTTCAGGGCAAGATATTGCTTTGATTGTGGGTGGGCCGGATGGCCTGGATGCCAATTTAGTACAACAGGCAGAATGGCTTTGGGGATTATCTAAGTTGACACTGCCGCATCCTTTGGTGCGTGTTATGGTCGCTGAGCAAATTTATCGTGCTTGGTCTTTATTGCAAAATCACCCTTACCATCGTGCTTAAATCTTTTAAAAATGGCCAGGCCTGGTCATTTTTTTCAAAATTGCAGATGACTGATTGGGGGGTTAGATAAATCATGACGACTTCAAAGAAAACCGTGTCTTTGGTGCTGGGCAGTGGCGGAGCCAGGGGCATGGCGCATATTGGTGTGATACGCTGGTTAGAAGCACATGATTATCAAATTAAATCGATATCGGGATCCTCCATTGGTGCTTTGATTGGCGGAGTTTATGCCGCCGGTCAATTAGATGCCTTTGAAGATTGGATGTTGAGCATGGATAAGATCGATATCCTAGGTTTATTAGATTTGGCCTGGCAAAAGAATGGATTGGTGAAAGGCGAAAAGTTAATGAACTCCCTCGCTAAATTGGTTGGGGACGTCCAAATCAACGACTTACCAATTACTTTGACGGCAGTGGCGACGGATATCGCTCGGCAGCGAGAAGTTTGGTTGCAATCCGGGAGATTATTGGATGCGATCCGAGCCTCGATTTCGTTACCTTTATTTTTTACGCCCTACCGATTAAATGGGATGGATTTAATTGATGGTGGTGTTTTAAACCCGGTGCCGATTGCACCCGCCTTTAGTGATAACACCGATTTAATCATCGCAGTGAGTTTGAGTGGTGATATTGAGATACCACGGCCATCCCATAAAGAAGATGTTGATGATGAAGAGACGTTTATCAAGCAGTTTAATCGTTGGATGCAATCGTTTCGGAGCCCGGCGGTCATACAGGATAATCAATCAACAGGGTTATATGACATTGCCGATTTGGCTTTTGATGCGATGCAAAACACCATTGCCAGGCAAAAATTAGCGGCCTATCCGGCAGATAGAATGATTGAAATTGCCAGCAATGCGTGTGGCATGTTGGAGTTTGATCGAGCTAAAGAAATGATTCAATTAGGCTATGAAGTTGCAGACAAAAGTTTTCGAGATAAGCTAAAATAAGTCAATTTTTGAGTTTGTAGTTATTTTTGGGGTTGCGTGGGAGGCATTGAGTGGCTTTTTGGTTTGAAAAAGATGATATGCGCCGTTTCCGGCGTTTAAATCTGCCCGTTAAAGCCGTTATCCGGCCAGAAGAGGGGATTCAGGATGCGCATATTTTTGCCTATGGCATTGATTATTTTCCCCCTACGGTACAAACTCGAATTCAAAAAAGCAAAAAGGCATTATGGCATTGGGTTCATCATATTCAAGATCAGCAAGAGGTTCTTGAGCCTTTTTTTAAAGACTTTGAGCAGTACATAGCCTTTTTTGGAGATTGGGTGAATCAGTTGGCCAATGGTCAGTCCCCCAGACTCAACCGGAAACACTGGATAGCCTTTCATAGTTATGCCAAAGGGGTGCAGAGAATCCAGTCGATTAACCAGTCTGCTCCGAAAACATTTCAGTACTTTGATGCGCTTAATCACAAAATGATCCTGTATTTTCAACACTTGGCCGGATGTTTTGAAGGCTCAACCCCCCATCGTTTTAAGACCCCCTCTGCTTTACCTAACCAATTTGTCATTGATGCAAAAGCAAAGCGTTTTGAACCGGATACCTTTCAAAATGTGCCGCTCGCTCAAGCACTCTATCATTTGAATGCATTATTGTCGCATTACTTTATTGCTTATCAACACTTGATTGATGATATGACCTTGCCACAAACTCCCCATGCCCGGCCGGAATTAGAGGTGAATTTAAGTGAGGGAGGCGCGGCTATTTTTGTCCCCAAACGATTTCGAGCCAGTGGGCGTTGCAAGGTGACCATTTACTTTAGTGGCTTAAATCAATTGCTAGAAATGCAATCGGTACTGGTTCGGCGAATGTCTGATTCGCGAAAAAATCTGGAATGTAATGCGTTCGACTTTGTCTTTCCCAATGCGCATTATCAGCATCTAATCCAATTAGAGATTGACCGTTATGAAGTGGCACAATCTAAAAAGGCATATCGCTAAATGTCCAAGTTAAACGCCATTCCTGAAGCCTTTTTTATGAACGAATTACCCTTTCCCTTGCGGGAAGCCGCGAAAGAATTATATCTTTATAAAACCTTAAATGAAGTGGTCAATCTCAAAAAAGGCAAAACATCAAAAGAGCTGGCTTTGCGCTATCATTTTAATTCAGAACAATGGCAAATGATTGCCGATGCCGTTATTTTAGCGAGACTGCCTCAGTATCGATTGTTAAAATATTTTGATAGAGAGTTGCTTGAATACTTAAAAACCCTCTTGTTAGATGCGTTGCAAATGCCAGGTTTTTCATGTGAAGAAGCCGTAAGAGTGATTGAACAGGATGCACCGACTTTAGCTGTTTGGGTACGTCATCTACAGAAGCAGCTTTCTCAGCATTGATTTGAAGAGACCTTTCATATCCCCTCCAATCTTGCTTTAACACTTTCCAATTAGTTTCTATAAAGATAACGATATGTTGATATGCTGATGTATTTGTTTGTTTTATTTTTGTGTTCTATAATTTAAAAACATCTATCCTTGTTCTATTGTTAGGAGTTTCAAATGAATAGTGCCTATTTCACTCTGTTTTCCCTCCTATTGGCCATGTTTTCTTTGCAGGGGTGTGGAGGGAGCTCAAGTTCGGATGCTTCCGAAACCAATCAAGATCAACCCCGCGATTTAACGGTTTTCCCACAAAGCTTAGCGGTGACCTCCCCAACGGAGGTCGAGAATGTCGATTCCTTAACGCGCTCAGCACCAAGAGCAATCAGTTATCATGGTTATGCCACTCAACGAATTGATCAGCTCTTATCCGGAGACACCCCTTTAAGAGATGTGTTTGATATCGAGCAATTTTATCGCCTTGCGACAAATGCTCAGTGTTTTGGGCCAGAATTAGA
>PEWX01000041.1 GCA_002779995.1 Piscirickettsiaceae bacterium CG07_land_8_20_14_0_80_44_28 | reverse complement strand
TTTGAATCTCTTCCAACTTGGCAGATTTGACCAGGCCTGGTTGTTCTTCAAAGCCTTCTCCTGTTTGCCAGTTGTGGAAGTGGTCGGTAATGAGGTTTAGATCTTCTTGAGTGAAGTCGCGCAAGACTCGGTCTTTCATATAGCCGAGATTACGAGCATCAATAAATAACACTTCGCCGCTTCTGTCTCGCAGTTGGCGACCGCTAGTGGCGGTGCGGGCTTTTTTGTTTTTGCTTAAAAACCAAATACAGGCAGGAATTTGGGTGTTGGTAAACAGTTGACCGGGTAGAGCAACCATGCATTCGATTAGGTCGGCTTCTATTAGGGCTTTGCGAATGTCGCCTTCGCCGCTGGTATTAGAGCTCATGGAGCCATTGGCGAGCAATAAACCCACACTGCCATTAGGCGCGGTGTGGTAGAGCATGTGTTGCAACCAAGCAAAGTTGGCGTTGCCGGATGGTGGTTTGCCATAAACCCAGCGTGGGTCGTTGTCGTCTACGCCTGTGTCCCATTCTTTCATATTAAAGGGTGGGTTGGCCATCACAAAGTCGGCGCGTAAATCCGGGTGTTGGTCGTTGGTGTAGCTGCTGGCGGGTTCTTTGCCAAAGTTAAAGTCGATGCCGCGAATCACCATGTTCATGGCGGCGAGTTGCCAAGTGGTGTGGTTGTATTCTTGTCCGTAGATAGACACATCGCCAATGCGGCCTTGGTGTTCGCGAATAAAGTGTTCGGACTGCACAAAGAAACCGCCTGAACCCATGGCCGGGTCGTAAACGCGGCCTTTGAAGGGTTCCATCATTTGCACGATTAAACTCACAATGGATTTTGGCGTATAGAATTGGCCGCCTTTTTTACCTTCGGCGAGGGCGAACTGGCCCAAAAAGTATTCGTACACATGGCCGAGTATGTCTTTACTGCTTAGGCTGTTGTGAGTGAAGGGTATGGTGGCGATCAGGTCAATCAGTTCGCCGAGTTTGGCTTGGTCAATTTGCAGTTGGGTGTAGCGTTTGTTGAGCA
>PEWX01000053.1 GCA_002779995.1 Piscirickettsiaceae bacterium CG07_land_8_20_14_0_80_44_28 | reverse complement strand
GCAATCCACCTTAAGTCCTGCACAGTCTGAAATATGGATTGCCACGTCGCGACGCTCCTCGCAATGACAAGAGTGAGTGGTCATTGCGAGCCGAAGGCGAAGCAATCCATCTTTCGTCCTGCACCGCCTGAAACATAGATTGCCACGTCGCTTTGCTCCTCGCAATGACTGATCTAGGAAGGTTTGGCGGTTTTAGACCATTATTATGCTAAGATTTGGTGCTTTGTATTTCATGTCTTTTAACTAGCGTTTTTTTGGAGATTATTTGTGCTTTCAAATCCATTATCATTCAATCAAATTAACATTAGCGATATTATTGCTATCGCCGAAACGGCTGGTGATGCCATTATGGAGATTTACCGCCAAGATTTTGAAGTGGCTTTTAAAGCGGATCAATCCCCTTTAACGGCAGCGGATCAAAAAGCTCATCAGATTATTGAAAATGACTTAAAACAACTTTCAGAAAAACTAGGGGCTAACATCCCTGTTTTATCTGAGGAAGGTCGTGACATTCCTTACCAAGAGCGTAAAGATTGGACAACTTTTTGGCTGGTTGACCCATTAGATGGCACGAAAGAGTTTGTAAAGAAGAATGATGAATTTACCGTTAATATCGCTTTAATTCACCACCAAGCACCCGTTTTAGGCGTGGTGTATGCACCTGCTTTAGGACTACTTTATTATGCCAAACAAGGAGAAGGCGCTTTTAAAGTCGAAACCGCAACGGGTGAAAGACGAGCACAACCCTTACCTATCGAAAAGACGCGCAAGCCGAATGAATTAAAGGTGGTGGCCAGTAAATCTCACCTATCTAAAGAAACCGAACAGTTTATTGAAAACCTAGCGAAACAAGGTTATGAAATTGCACTAGAGTCTAAAGGCAGCTCTTTAAAGCTGTGTCTGGTTGCAGAAGGGAAGGCGGACATTTACCCAAGACTGGCACCCACCATGGAATGGGATACCGCTGCGGCGCATGCAATTGTGAATGAAGCCGGATTTAGCTTGCAAACGTTTAGCTTTGAAAACGGCTATGAGCCGCATTTATATAATAAA
>PEWX01000015.1 GCA_002779995.1 Piscirickettsiaceae bacterium CG07_land_8_20_14_0_80_44_28 | reverse complement strand
TTGATGACCAGATTAAAGCCTCTATCCTCACACACTATAAACTCGACGGTATCTTAGGCAAACTGATTAAGGGGTCAAAGCCCTTTTTGTGGATAACTTTACTTTTTGATTAAGGGGTCAACGGATTAAGGGGTCAAAGCCCTTTTTGTGGATAACTTTACTTTTTAACTGTACTAAGCTATCATTTTTCTATGCCTCGTAAACCCAGATTTTTCCTTCCTGATGTCCCTAATCACGTTGTGCAACGTGGGCGTAATCGTGACCCTATTTTCTTTGAATCTTCGGACTATTATTTTTATTTGGATAAACTCCGTGAAGCCCTGGATAAATACCAGGTTTCGTTACACGCCTATGTTTTGATGACCAATCATGTGCATTTGTTGATGTCCGCGCCCACTGAAAATGCTATAAGCCAACTGATGCAGTTTGTGGGGAGGCATTATGTGCCTTATGTTAATAAAAAATATGGTTTTAGTGGCAGTTTATGGGAAGGTCGTTTTAAAAGTAGTTTGATTGAAAGTGAGCGTTATTTGCTGGCGTGCATGCGTTATATTGAATTGAATCCTGTCAGGGGCAAGATGGTTTGCGCGCCAGGGGATTATGTTTTTTCAAGCTATCATGCCAATGCACTTTCAGAACCAAACCTTTTGATTACACCGCATAATGAGTTTACAAAATTAAGTGACAATCCTTTGGTGCGTGGTCAGTATTATAGTGCATTGTTTGATCAAGCCCTACCCGATGATTTCTTAGACGTTATTAGACAGGGAACGGCTTCTGGAACACCTGTTGGCACTGAATATTTTAAAGAGAAAATTGAATCGACTTTAGGTAGGAAAGTTGGGCAAGCACATCGTGGGCGACCCCGCGGAACTTAACTTATCCACAAAAAGAGCTTTGACCCCTTTAAAATTAAAATTACCCCTTTAAACTTTAAGATATTGCTAAACACACCTTATGCGCATAGAATATGCACATCACCCCAAAAAGGTAAACACAATGAATCCGGCAATTAAATCAAATGAAAATAAGGAAAATAAGGGGTCTGACCCCTTTA
>PEWX01000023.1 GCA_002779995.1 Piscirickettsiaceae bacterium CG07_land_8_20_14_0_80_44_28 | reverse complement strand
AACACATAACACAGGTCTTTCTCATGAAGATAAGCGATATTGATATCGACGCCACCCTAGAAAACATTAAGCAACTGCTCAAAGAAGACAAAGCTGTTTCACCTTCACTGCGTGCAGCGATCAATCTGCTTTTGCTGATCATTCCAATTCTGATGGGTCGTGTTAATACCAATAGTCGTAATAGCAGTAAACCGCCTTCTCAAGACCCTAATCGTGTTAAAAAATCACGCGCCAAAAGTGAACGCAAAGCCGGTGGTCAACAAGGGCGCATCGGCAAGACATTGACGCCTGTGGCGGATCCGGATGAGATTAAGGTGGTGAAGATTGAACATCACACCTTGCCCAAAGGTCATACCTACACCTTCAAAGGTTATGAAAGCCGCCAAGTATTTGATATCGATATTCGTCGTTTGGTTACAGAGTACCGTGCCGAAATTGTTGAGAATGAACAAGGCACGCGTTTTACAGCCCCTTTTCCACAGAATGTTCGATCCTCTGTTCAATACGGGCCAGTATTAAAGGCACATGCCGTTTACTTGTCACTCTATCAGTTATTACCCTATGAGCGTGTGCGTGAGTACTTTGAAGATCAGTTGTGCATTCCCTTGAGTGTTGGTTCGCTGTTTAACTTTAATCAAGAGGCCTTTGAACAAGCCGAACCTTTTGAAGCCTGGGTCAAGCAGCGTTTAAGTCAATCACACTGCATCCATGCTGATGAAACAGGTATCAATATCGCAGGAAAGCGTCATTGGCTGCATTGTGCCTCGAATGCTTCGCTGACATGGCTGGCGCCTCACACCAAGCGGGGTCATGAGGCGATGGATGAAATCGCCATCTTGGCTAGTTTTAAGGGCATTTTGTGCCATGATCATTGGAAACCTTATTATCACTATACCCAGTGCCGTCATGCTTTGTGTAATGCGCATCACTTGCGTGAACTAACCCGAGCTTGGGAACAGGATAAGCAGGTCTGGGCACAGCGTATGCACCTTTTGCTGTGCAAGATGAATGAGGCCGTTAAGCACTCGGGGGGTTCACTCACACCCGAGCAAGCTCTAGGATGGCGAGAAGCCTATAGAGACTGTTTGAAGCAGGCAGA
>PEWX01000032.1 GCA_002779995.1 Piscirickettsiaceae bacterium CG07_land_8_20_14_0_80_44_28 | reverse complement strand
TAGCGAGTTTAACATTTTACGGTCGGAAAGTCCGACAAGCTGCTAGGCAAACGGTCGAAATTGCGTTAACAGAAAACCTGAATGCTGAATTGGACAAGGTTCGTTAAGAAGCGGCTGGATGCAATCGAACAGGTGTTTTGTTATCCAATTTGCAATGCCCCCAAACTTAAACCTTACTCATACGCTTTGGTCTTTGTATAACGCGCTTCTTGCCCCTGCAGGGGGTATGCAAAAACCACACCGACACAAAATTCTATTGCGCTGGATTCCTGTGTTTCTGTCGGCTCTATACATTGATCACCAAGGATATTGATGGAAATGGTGAATTAAAAATGGACAGTCGGTTCGGTTTTTGCTACGCCACCGGGGGGGGGCACATCCTTCATAACCATTCAGATCAAGATGCAGTTGTGTTACCGATACAAGATGATGGAATCATTATGAATATGCAGGCTTTAGACTTTCAATTTATTCAATAAGTTGCTTAAATATCTTGATTGAACCCATAGCGACTTAATGCGTGAATTTTGGAGATAAGTAAACACATGCAAAACAATGACTATACCATCACCATTATTGAGGATGATGTTTTACAGCTGGAAAACCTTGAAACAGCGTTAAGTTCTCAAGGTTTTAAAGTCAAAGGGTTTAGTAATCGCTTGGATGCCGAAGCAAGCTTTAATGAAGCCTTGCCTGATTTGGTTATTTCTGACATTATCTTGGGCAATGAAATGGATGGTGGATTTGATGTAGCAAAAAAACTGTTATCCTATGACAGAGCTATTCCGATTATTTTCTTATCGGAGCGCCAGTCTGAATTTGACATTCACACCGGCCACGCTTTAGGGGCAATTGATTATTTACCCAAACCGATCAGCCTCAGTGTTCTCACTGTCAAAGTTAAGAACCTATTACGCATTACAGGCAGTTCTAACACTGATTCACAACAAGAAAAATCAATCATTGACGGCTTAAAATTAGCCAATAATGAATTTAAAGCCTACTGGCAATCGAGACCGCTCGATTTAACCGCGACGGAATTTGAAATGTTAAAACAATTTGCATTAACCGGTGAAAAAGGCGTGGTGACTTATGATCGACTGCAAGAATCCACTCAAGGCGTTGTCGAGCGCAACACCATCAACACCCATATTTGCCGTATTCGTTCAGCGTTTCGTAAAATTGACCCGGACTTTAATCTTATTCATAATGAATATGGTCGGGGTTACAGTTGGTATCAAAAATAACCTTATTTGACAGAAAACCTGCCAGGCCTGGCGGGTTTTCCCTTAACAGGATGGCTAAATGAATTTACCCGGCAGCTTTCGACTGCGCCTATCAATACGAAACCGATTCTTCATTTTACTATTACTGTTGACAGTCCTCCCCTTTCTCGCTTATAACTTTGCCGTCGATTTACATCGACTTCTTCTTAAAAATCAAGCCATTATTCAGCAGCAAACGGTCATTAATTTATCCTATATTTTAGAAAATCGTACTGACTTATGGGCATTACAAATTCAAGCAGGCAGTCCAACCAGCCAGTTAGCGCACCTCAATCTCGACAAGTCTGCTTTATGGATTGTCAATGAAATTGGCCAAGTGACCTATGTGGTTGGGCGTTTAGAAAAAAACCATAACAAGCTGCAAAGCGATTCCTTATTCAGTCAACTTGGGCATTTTCTAATCAAATCTCTCTCAACCATTATGCCCTTTTCGCTCCCCTATCCCTACCCCCAGAGTCGTACCCCGGAAACGTTTTTAATCCAACAAGCAATCAATGGACGTAGTTTTCAACAATATCGAATGAACAGATACAATCAGCCAGTCTCATTAATGTCCGCTACGCCGTTAAAAGTAGGTAATCGGATTATAGGCGCAGTGGTTTTAGAACAAAGTATGGACAGTTTACTCACAGAATCGTTAGAAACTTTTTACCGCTTAATCGGTATTGGTGGTTTGGTTTTTCTCTTGGTTATTTTTGGCGCGATTCTGTATATCGCTTCGCTATCTAATCGAATCGTTAGACTGGATAAAGATATCCGTAAAACTTTTGATAACTATGGAAAGGTCAATCGATTTCAGTTTCCAGATAAAAAGCGCTTGGGTTACGATGATGAACTGGCCGACTTAAGACATCATATTTATGAAATGCTGACACAGCTTGCCTCCTATGAACGTTATTTAAAGCAACTGCCACGTACATTGAGACACGAAATACATAATCCGCTCAACCGACTTTCCATGTCATTATCTCTATTAGAAAAAGATATCGACCACAAACAAGTTCGTTATTCGCAACACGCCTTAAAACAACTCAAACAAATTATTTCTTCTTTGTCTGAAGCCACCAGCATCGAAGACAGCTTGCAACAACATATCCCTGAATCCTTTAATCTGAGCGACATGTTAAAACTCTATTTTGAAAGCTTGCAAGAAATGAACGATCAGAATGAAATTCAAATACAGAATTTGTTAAATGAACCCGTGAGCCTTTTGGGCGATGGGTTTATGTTGGAACAGCTATTGGATAAATTAATTGGTAATGCCAAAGACTTTAACGATCATCGGCACCCTATCATCATCACCGCCCAACAAATTGATAAACAAGTTGAAATTCAAGTAAAAAACAGTGGTCCCAGTTTACCCGCCGGATTTGAGAAACAAATTTTTGATGGCATGATGTCTATTCGACCTGCAAATTCAGATGGTCAAGCCCATCTTGGATTAGGACTCTTTATTGTAAAACTGATTACCGATTTTCATCATGGCACAATTGAAGCCTGCAATGTGGATGAAGCTGAAAACGATTTTCAGGGTGTCACCTTCAAGCTCACTTTGCCAATTAGCCCAGTGTCAATTACGGCTGAAAAGCCGCAATCGATCGGTTGATCTCGTTTAGCACCGACAGAGGCTTAATCGCCTGGGTAATGGGACGACCAATCACCAAATAACTGGCACCAGCAGCCATCGCGGTTTCAGGTGTCATAATACGCTTCTGGTCATTAACCTCTGCAGATTTGGGTCGGATACCCGGCGTGACCAAGTAAAAATCCGCACCATGCTGTTCTCTTAGCAATTTCGCTTCCTGAGCCGAACAAACGACACCCTCTAAGCCGGACTCATGTGCCAATTTAGCCAATCGAAGCACATTTTGTTGCGGTGTCCCCCTCAGCCCGACCTCTTGCAAATCCTCTGACTCCATGCTGGTTAAGATTGTCACAGCAATTAAAATCGGTTGATGTGAACAACTGGCAATGGTTTCTTTGGCAGCCACCATCATTTTACGTCCGCCTAATGCATGAACATTGACCATCCACACCCCCATTTCAGCCGCAGCTTTACAAGCCATTGCCACTGTATTGGGAATATCGTGATATTTCAAATCTAAAAAAACATCAAAGCCCTTGTCTATTAACTGTTTAACAAACTGAGGGCCGCCGAGTGCAAACAATTCTTTTCCCACTTTCAAACGACACTGTTTCGGATCAAGCGGGTTAACAAAATCGATTGCCATAGACAGTTTTGGGAAATCCAAGGCAATTAAAATTTTAGGATCAAAATCTACTGAAAGGGTCATAAAGGTCTCTTATTTTATTTTTGATGTTCAATGGCAAGAGAGGCGGATTCATTTGAAGGTGTTTGAGAAGCTTTTTTTTGTACTTCAAGTAAACTTTTCTTTAATGCTATTATTTCATTTAATTGTTTTTTTTGTGCTTTTTCATGGCGTTTAATCTGCCATTTTAACCTCAAGGTTTGTGACAGAAATAGCATTCCGGCGGTCAAAAGACCGATGGCAAAAGCGATGACAATCAATAAAGAAATGGGGAGTTTAACTTGATACCAATACATATCAAATGGCACCAAATCAGGATTTAAGACACCTAAGAGAAAACCTAAGCCTAAAAAAAGAAGGGTAATTGTAAAAGAAATAAGCTTTGTCATATAAAAAAGGGCCACAATAATTTTGCAATCATTGTAACCCTTTTATTAACTCTGTTGAATGATTTAACCGATAATATCGGTAAAATCTTTCGCTTCATCAACCCTGTCTCGCAAGAATTTGCCAGGTTTGAAATGCGGCACACGCTTCTCGGTCAACTGTACCTTTTCGCCCGTTTTGGGATTGCGCCCAAGACGTGCTTTACGGTGATGTAGACTAAAACTTCCAAAGCCACGAATTTCAATTCTGTCACCTTCTGATAAGGAGACTATCATCGAGTCTAAGATTTGATTAACTGCTAATTCAACATCCTTTTGACTAAACTGGGTCTGTTTTCTAGCAATCAGTTCAATTAATTCTGACTTAGTCATGATATTTTGTCTCTTTCTTCATTCATTAAAATGTTAGGTAAGCGCTTAAACAAACCCATTACCTAACCGGAAAGTGAAATTCCGTTAGCGTTTAAAACCGCTTGTTCTAAACGCAACCAAATTAATCATCAGAAGAAAGTTGTCCTTTAAGTAAATCACCTAAAGTATTTTGAGCTTGAGGCTGGTTTGAAGCGTAATTCTTGACTGCATTGGCTTCTTCTTGAGCCGCTTTGGCTTTAACTGATAAAGAAACATTACGATTCTTACGATCTACATTGACAATTTTCGCTTCGACCTGATCACCAACTTTAAGGACAGATGCTGCATCACGCGTATCTTCATCTAACTCAGACACCCGCAAATAACCTTCTACATCGTCCGCTAGATCAATAACAGCGCCTTTATCATCAACAGACTTAACGGTACCCGTTACAATGCTGTTTTTACCATTTTCGGCCACAAATTCACCGAATGGATCTTGTTCAAGTTGTTTTAAGCCTAAAGAGATACGCTCACGCTCAGGATCGATTGACAAAATAACCGTTTCCAGTTCATCGCCTTTTTTGTATTCGCGAACCGCTTCTTCACCTGGCTGAGACCAAGAAATATCGGTTAAGTGAACGAGACCATCGATGTTGCCATCTAAGCCAATAAAGATACCGAAATCGGTAATGGATTTAATGCTGCCCGTGATTTTGTCACCTTTTGAATGGGTGGCAGAGAAGGCTTCCCAAGGATTGACTGTGCACTGCTTAATCGAAAGCGAAATACGACGACGCTCTTGATCCACATCCAAAATTTTAACTTTAACTTCTTGCCCTAAGTGAACGACTTTTGATGGATGGATATTGCGATTTGTCCAATCTAATTCAGAGGTATGAACCAGACCTTCAATACCATCTTCAATTTCAATGAATGCGCCATAATCAGTGATATTAGCCACTTTCCCCATGATCTCTGATCCCATTGGGTAACGAGAAACCATATCAGTCCAAGGATCTTCTTGAAGTTGCTTCATGCCTAAAGAAACACGATTTTTCTCTCTGTCGAATTTCAATACTTTAACTTTGATTTCATCGCCAACCTGAATCACTTCTGAAGGATGGTTAACACGACGCCAAGCCATGTCGGTGATATGTAACAGACCATCAATGCCACCTAAGTCAATAAATGCACCATAGTCGGTAAGGTTTTTAACAATCCCGTCAAGTACAACACCTTCTTCCATATTGGCCAATAAGGCTTCACGCTCTACAGAATTTTCAGCTTCAATCACCGCACGGCGCGAAACCACAACGTTGTTACGTTTACGATCTAATTTAACGAGTTTTAATTCAACTTCTTTACCTTCAAGGAAACCAAAATCTCTAATTGGACGAACATCCACAAGTGAACCGGGTAAGAAACCACGAACCCCTTCAACATCAACGGTCAAGCCGCCTTTAACTTTACCTGTCACTAGGCCTGTTACAGTTTCGTTGTCTTCAAGCGCCGTTTCCAAACGATCCCAAGTCTTAGCACGTTTTGCTTTTTCACGTGATAAACGTGTTTCACCAAACCCATCTTCAAGCGTTTCAAGATACACTTCAACTTCATCGCCCACCGCGACTTCAAGGTCTCCATTAGCATCTTCAAATTGTGATTTAGGAATGGCCGATTCAGATTTCATACCTGCATCAACGAGGACAGTTTCTTTGTCGATACCGACAACAGTACCGATAATTAAAGAACCGGTTTGGAATTTGTCTTCTTGTAAAGACTGTTCAAATAATTCAGCGAAAGATAATTCACTCATGGATAAGTTACCAAAATTTTCAAACCGACACTGTTTTTTCAAATTGGGGTCTCCAAATCAGCATCGGGTCAGTTGTTAAAGGTTGGCTTCCCAATAAACCAACAAAAAAATAAGATAAGGTATTTACGTATTTGTAAATACCTTAATTTAATAAAACAAAATCCCCGTTCATCAAAAATTGAACAGGGATTTTTATATAATAAAAATCAACAAGTTAGGAATATCCAGTCTTATTTCATTCAATCAACCCTTTTTGACGTATGGCTTTCATTGCCAATTCACATACTTGCGAAATCGATAGATGCGTGGTATCAATGATCAACGCATCTGGCGCAGGTAACAAAGGAGAGGTTTTTCGATTACGATCCCGCTCGTCCCTTTCTTTAATGTCTTGAGTTATTTGGCGAATATTAACACCAACTCCTTGATTTTTCAACTGGTTAAGCCGTCTTTTTGCTCTTTCTTCAGCACTTGCCGTTAAAAAAAATTTAACAGGCGCATGGGTAAACACCACTGTTCCCATATCTCGTCCATCAGCAATCAATCCGGGCGGCTGAGCAAAATCCTTTTGACGCTTTAATAAGGCTGCTCTCACTTCGGCAATGGTGGCTATTTTAGACGCGGTCGCTGCAGTGGTTTCTGTCCGTATCTGAGCGGTGATATCTTCATTTTCATAATAAACAGCGCCTGCTTCAAATCTTACCGGTAGATTTTCAGCCAAAGTGACCAGGCCTGGTAGATTTTCAGCCGACAAATTGTTTTTAAGAACACCATAAGCCAAGCTTCGATAAATGGCGCCACTGTCAAGCAGATGAAACCCTGTCTGATCACATAAATACTGTGCGACAGTCCCTTTTCCTACGCCACTTGGACCATCAATCGTGATAATACACTCTGTATTCATTTCAGTCCCTCTAGTTTTTTTGATATGCTTTAATCTTTAAACCGACCTCATTCGCCAACGCTAAAAAAGTTGGAAAAGAGGTGTTGACGTTAGCACAATCATCAATGGTGATTTCTGCTGCGGCATTCAGACCCGCAATCGCCATTGCCATTGATATTCGATGATCATGGTGACTTAAAATGGGTGATGTTTGTGGAGATTGCACACCTCCGTTAATAATCATACCATCCGCTGTTGGGGTCGCATCCACGCCAATGGCCTGCAAGCCTTCTGCCATCACCTGAATTCGGTCTGATTCTTTAACCCGTAATTCTTCTGCACCTGTTAAAACCGTCTGTCCTTCGGCTGCGGAGGCCGCAACAAATAAAACAGGAAACTCATCAATTGCCAACGGAACCAGCGACTCTGGAATTTCGATACCCTTCAGTTTTGATGACCGAATATGAATATCCGCCACAGGCTCCCCCCCCACCTCGCTTTCATTTTCAAAGGTAATATCCGCTCCCATCCGTTTTAAAATATCAATGACGCCTGTTCGAGTCGGGTTGATGCCAACATGTTCTATCACCAAATCGGCTTCTTTAGCAATCGCCGCTGCCACCATAAAAAATGCCGCTGAAGAAATATCGGAAGGCACGTCAATATCCATTGCCTGTAACCGCCCCCCCCCTTTCAATTTAACGTGTGTTTTAGCCTGATCCAATTGAGTGGATGTCACCGGATAGCCAAACCCCCTCAACATCCGTTCAGTATGATCACGGGTTGGCGCCGGCTCAATCACTGAGGTTTGGCCATCCGCATAAAGCCCTGCCAAGAGAATACAGGATTTTACCTGTGCACTGGCCATGGGTAATTTATAATGAATGGCTTTCAAAGGGGGCTGCCCTTGACGAGACATCAAATGTAGAGGCGGTTTGCCCCCCGCTGCGGTTTTAATTTGTGCCCCCATTTCCGTCAAAGGTAAGGTGACACGCTGCATTGGACGCTTTGACAGGGAAGCATCTCCGATTAACTCGCATTCAAAATCTTGCCCTGCTAAAATCCCCGCTAACAAACGCATTGTAGTGCCGGAATTGCCCATATCTAAAGGTTTATGAGGCGCTTTCAGGCCTTTCAAGCCTACGCCATGAATGGTGACCGCCCCATCAGTTGGACCTTCAATATTAACGCCCATCGCTTGAAATACCTTGAGGGTTGCCAAACTATCATCCCCTTCTAAAAAACCGGTGACGTGGGTTGTTCCTTCCGCGATAGAACCCAGCATAATACTTCTGTGTGAAATTGACTTGTCACCCGGAACCCGAATCCGTCCTTTGATAGAGCCGCCCGGCTTTACGATAAACTGAATATTTTTAGACATGAATTATTCCAATAGATTGTCAATTTGATCCGTTTTAGACCTTTTTAAGAATATGCGTATCACGCGCTTTTTTGGCTTTATCAAACAATTGATAAAGCGCTTCTCCTTGATGATTATCAACCAAATCAATAATATGGCTCAGTTCAGCTTGGTAATTTTTCAACCACTGGCTGATCGCTGTTGAGTTAGTCAAGGCAATATCTCGCCACATGGTCGCATCACTGGATGCAATGCGGGTAAAATCACGAAACCCGCCAGCCGTATACTGAAAAACATTGCCTAACTCTTTGTGATCATTTAACAAATCGACTAATCCGAAAGCCAATAAATGTGGTAAATGGCTGGTTGCCGCTAGGACTTCATCATGATACTCCGGGGTCATTTTTGAAACTTCCGCACCCAGCACCTGCCATAATTCGGTCACCACTTTTATCGCATGCGAATCGGTTTCTGAAGTCGGTGTTAAAATGACTCTATGATCTTGAAACAAGTCTGCACAAGCCGCTTCAACGCCACTTTTTTCTTTACCGGCGATCGGATGACCTGCAACAAATTGAGCTGGAATCTCACCAAAACTCTTTTTCACTGCGCTCAGCACCATTGTCTTAGCACTGCCAACATCTGTTAAAATCATTTCTGCTGTCAGGTGTGGTTTTATTTGCATCATTAGGTCAGGCATTGCACCTAAAGGGACGGCCATTAAAACCAAGTCTGCACCCTTCACCGCTGTGGCTAAGTCCATTTCATAATCATCAATGACCCCCAAAGCCACTGCTTGCTTTAAGGGTTCCAAATGTCGGCCATAGCCAATAATCGTATTCGCGTAGCCGAGTTGCTTCAATCCTTTAGCAAAGGAACCACCAATCAGTCCCACACCCACAATCGTGATTTTATTTAATTTTTTGGGCATAATATTCCCGATAAGGCCTGAATGAAATGTTCATTTTCGTTTTTTAAACCAATCGAAACTCTGAGATATTCTGAAAAATCACCCTGCTGTGACACCGGGCGAACGATTACGCCTTGTTCAAGCAATGCTTGGTTAACCGCTAGCGCTTTTGATCCGATATGCACACAAATAAAATTGGCTTGAGACTCAATATAACTTAAACCCATATCTGAAAAAAAATCAGTAAGCTCTTGCATTCCTTTGTTATTTAAATGGATTGTGTTTTCCACAAATAAGGGATCCATTAAAGCAGCCGTTGCGGCAACCTGGGCAAGATGATTAACATTGAAAGGCGCACGAATCTTGTTGATATAGCCCATTATTTCTTCCGAACCCACTAAATAGCCAATGCGTAAGGATGCCAACCCATAGGCTTTAGAAAAAGTTCTTGAAACTAACAAGTTGGGATAATGATCAAGATAATCAATGCCATTGGCATAATCAGGCTCACGGACATATTCAAAATAGGCCTCATCCAATACGACAATAACCGTTTTCGGAACGCGTGTAATAAATTTTTTCCATTCACTTTCGGTAAATAATGTACCCGTTGGGTTATTGGGATTGGCCAAATAAATAATTTTGGTTTTATCGGTAATGGCATCAGCCATGGCGGTTAAATCATGCCCCCAGTTTTTAGCCGGAACTTTTACCGCCGTCGCACCGACTATCTGCGCACTGATTTCATAAACCGGAAAAGCATACTCAGAAAAAATAATTTCATCCCCGTCACCGGCAAAAACACGCGCCACCAGCTCTAATAATTCATTTGAACCATTTCCGATCGTAATTTCATTTGAATCTCGTTTTAAAAAATCTGCTAGCGCATTTTTTAATACAAAGCAGGCACCATCCGGGTAGCGTCCCACATCGGCAAGAGCGCCTTGTATTGCTTGTATGGCTTTTTGACTGGCGCCCAATGGGTTCTCATTCGATGCCAACTTGGTAATTCGACTCAGTTGATATTCACGCTGACACTCAGAGATGGGTTTGCCGGGTTGGTAGGTTTGAATCGATTGAATATGAGGAAGAACCTGGTTATTGAACAAAGTATTTGACATGAAAATTAAAACTCTTTAACCAAAATATGAGTAATTTTAACCATTTTTTTTCGGGTATCCATTTTGTACAAATGTCTCTATTAGGTTAAAGGGGAAATTGGAAAAGAGCCTAATAGCTTAAAGAAGCTGGTTTTGGATGCCACTTCTTTAAGCGCTTCTGCCAATAAGGAATCTTTTTGATGGCCTAAAACATCTACGAAAAACAAATAATCCCATTTTGTTTCATTTGAAGGGAGTGAAATAATGCGTGTCATACTGATATCGCGTTTTGCAAAACTCGATAACACATCTAACAACGCCCCCGCTTTATTCGGCATCGACAAAATCATTGCTGTTTTATCGTCACCACTTGGGTCGGTTAATTCTTTACCCACCACCCAAAATTTGGTGGTATTATCTTTTTGGTCTTCTATATGGGTCTCTAAAATATCAAGCTGGTACAGTTGAGCCGCCTGATCGGAAGCAATAGCCGCTAAAGTATGCTCTTTTTGTGCCATTTGCGCAGCCAAACCATTTGAGTCGACTGCTTCTAACTCAACGCCGGGCAAATTATTTTTTAACCAGTTTTCACACTGTCCTAATGCTTGAGGATGTGCCACAACTTTTTGAATAGAATCAAGACTGGGCGCCTTAGAGAGCAAACAGTGTTCAATTTTCAGACTGACTTCACCCGAAACTTTTAAAGGACTTTCTATAAAGGCATTTTGTGTCTGCTTAACAACACCTTCCGTTGAATTTTCGACGGGAACCAATCCATAGTTAGCATCACCTTGTTCAACCGTTTGGAATACAGCTTGAATTGACGAGACAGCATAAGGATGGACAGAGGAGCCAAACTGTTTAATAACACATGCATGGCTATAGCTGCCTTCTGGCCCTAAATAAGCGACTTTAATCTGATGCTCCAAAGCCAAACAAACCGACATGATCTCTCTAAACAAACGCGCCATATCCTCATCCGCAATCAATCCTTTATTACGTTGTTTAACCGCTCTCAACACTTGTGCTTCGCGTTCCGGACGATAAAAAATCGCTTCTACTTGACCGCCTTGGGTTTTAATATCCGCGACTTTTTGGGCAAACTCAGCACGACGTGAAATCAGCGCTTGAATTTGCTGATCGATTTGATCGATTTGCTGACGAATGTCATTTAGTTGTTGCATTTCAAGATCATTAGGCATAAATAAAATTCATTTTAGCGTGTGAAACCACCCTTAATTAACTGTGAGCCTGTTCAAACTGCTTCATAAAACTTAATAAAGCATCAACACCCGCTTCCGGCATGGCATTGTAAATACTCGCCCTCATGCCACCATAGGTTTTATGCCCTTTTAGGCTTAGTAAGCCGGCTGCTTTAGTGGCTTGTAAAAAAGCAAGTTCTAAATCCGGCGACGGCAACTTAAAAGTGACATTCATCCATGACCGAACGTCAGGATCGATCTTGTTATGATAAAACTCAGACTGATCAATATAGGCATAAAGTTTTTGAGATTTTTGTTGATTAATCTTAGCCATCGCAGCAACGCCACCTTGAGCTTTAATCCAATCAAAAACCAATCCCGCTAAATACCAAGAAAAGGTTGCAGGCGTATTAAACATTGACTCATTATCAGCATAGGTTTGCCAATTCATCAACGCTGGCGTATCGCTTCGGGCATGACCAATTAAATCATCACGGACGATTAAAATGGCCAGGCCTGCCGGGCCGATATTCTTTTGAGCACCCGCATAAATCACCCCATAGTCAGCAACATTGATTGGTCGTGACAAAATTGTGGATGAAAAATCTGCAATAATGGGTTTATCTGTTTTAGGAACGCCTTGAAACTCAACCCCGGTAATGGTCTCATTCTGACAAATATGGAGATATTTTGCCTGTTCAGAATATTGCCATTCAGATTCATCCGGAATGGTGTTTTCTGCTGTCGCAACGACATTGACCTTGGCAAAGCGCCGGGCTTCTTTGATGGCTTTTTGAGACCAAACCCCTGTATTCACATAGTCAACTGTATCGCCTGGGCGGGTTAAATTTAAGGGGATTCCGGCAAACTGTAACGAAGCCCCACCATGTAAGAACAGCACTTTATAGTTATCTGGAATGGACATAATCTCGCGAAGCGTCTGTTCAGTATGCTTTGCCAACGTCATAAACTCTGGACTACGATGGCTCATTTCCATCACTGACATGCCGGTTTGCTGCCAATCTAAAAATTCTGCCTGCGCCTGTTTCATAACTGCCTCAGGCAACATGGCCGGGCCGGCACTAAAATTAAAAGCTCTCATTAATGATTTATCTCTTACATTTATTCTGACATTGGATCTGTTTCAATGTCTGTTACGGCATCAATATCGACAGCCTCATCTAGACCATCAATGGCATTTATTAGGTCTTCTTGAACCTCTACAACCGCCAAACCAACAACGATTTCGCCTTTACCGACATTAATTAATTTCACGCCTTGAGTATTCCGACCAACAACGGAAATTTCAGAAACGCGTGTACGGACTAAAGTCCCTTTATTGGTGATTAACACGACTTCTTGATCAGGGGTAACCACAACCGATGAAACGACCTTACCATTCCGATCAGATGTTTTAATAGAAATAACGCCCTGCCCACCTCGGTTAATGGTTGAGTAATCATCGACTGGAGTACACTTACCAAAACCATGTTCGGTTGCGGTTAAAATCAGTGTATCCGGACGAGCGACTTGCATACTGATGATATTCATATCCTCTTTAAGCTTCATCCCTCTGACCCCACGTGCTTGGCGACCCATAACACGTACATCATTTTCTTCAAAACGGATCGCTTTTCCGACATTACTAAACAACATAATATCTTGTTCACCATCTGTAATAGCGGTACCGACTAATTCATCGTTATCTAAAAGGTCAACCGCAATAATACCGTTCGCTCTGGGTCGTGAGAAATCAGACAGCGCAACCCGTTTTACGGTTGATTTTTTAGTGGCCATAAACACAAAATAACCATCGGAGAATTCCGATACAGGCAAAATGGAACTAATAAATTCGCCATCCTCTAAAGGTAATATATTAACGATTGGCTTACCTTTAGAGCCTCGACTGGCTAGAGGAAGTTGCCAGGTTTTTTGCCAATACAGCTTGCCACGATTAGAGAAACACAACAACATATCATGCGTACTGGCGACTAAAATCTGCCCGATTTCATCATCTTCTTTCATTTGTGTTGCCGACTTACCGCGACCACCGCGTTTTTGAGCTTGATAATCTGATAAGGGTTGTGTCTTGATATAGCCATCCTGAGACAAGGTCACAATACGATCTTCAACGGCAATCAAATCTTCAGCATCCAAATCTTGATAACAATGATCAATTTCTGTGCGGCGTTGGTCTCCAAAGGTTTCAACCACTTCTAGCAGTTCTCCACGAACCACTTCAGTAAGGCGATCCGGGTTTCGTAATATCTCAAGATATTCTGCAATTCTTAAAATCAGTTCACGGTATTCTGCTAGGATTTTATCTTGCTCTAAACCCGTTAATCGGTGCAGGCGCATTTCCAAAATAGCTTGAGCTTGTGTTGGTGATAGCTTATAAAACCGGTCATCCACTGCGCCATAGCCTTCTGACAAATCTTCCGGACGGACATCTTTCATTTCGACATTTTCAAGCAAATCCGCCAAGTTGCCAATGATCCAATTTTTTTCCAGCATGCGCTCTTTTGCAACCACCGGGCTAGGCGATGACTTAATCAAATCAATCATTTCATCAATATTGTTTAAGGCAAGTGTGAGGCCTTCTAACAAATGCGCCTTTTCACGCGCTTTTCGCAAATCGAAAATTGTCCTTCGTGTCACCACTTCTCGGCGATGACGTAGAAAGGCTTCCAAGATTTCTTTAAGGTTTAATAGTTTGGGTTGACCATTAATCAAAGCCACCATATTGATCCCAAAAACGGTTTGCATGGTGGTTTGCTTGTATAAGTTGTTGATTAAGACCTCAGGAACTTCTCCTCTGCGGACTTCAATAACAATGCGCATACCATCTTTATCGGATTCATCCCGTAAAGCCGAAATGCCTTCAATCTTCTTTTCTTTGACCAGTTCAGCAATGCGTTCAATCAGCTTTGCCTTATTCACTTGATAAGGAATTTCATGGACAATAATAGATGTTTTTCCTTTTGCATCAATTTCAACGCTGGTTCTCGCACGCATTTGTACACGTCCGCGTCCGGTCTCATAGGCTTCGCGAATACCTTTAGTGCCGTTGATAATGCCATAGGTCGGGAAATCCGGGCCAGGTAAATACGCCATTAAATCCGAGATTTGCAATTCTGGGTTGTCAATCAAGGCAACACAGGCATTAATGGTTTCATTTAAGTTATGAGGTGGAATGTTGGTGGCCATACCGACCGCAATCCCAGAAGACCCATTCACCAATAAATTCGGAACACGGGTGGGTAAGACATCAGGTTCAGACTCAGATCCATCATAGTTAGGGGTAAAATTAACCGTTTCCTTATCAAGATCAGCGAGCAATTCATGCGCAATCTTGGCCATGCGTACTTCGGTATAACGCATTGCCGCAGGGGAGTCGCCATCAATCGACCCAAAGTTCCCTTGACCATCGACCAACATATAACGTAACGAGAAGGGTTGCGCCATACGGACAATGGTGTCATAGACAGCGGTATCACCATGTGGGTGATATTTACCAATCACGTCCCCGACAATACGGGCGGACTTCTTATAGGGTTTATTCCAGGCGTTACCCAGCTCATTCATAGCAAACAAGACACGACGATGAACTGGCTTTAAACCGTCCCTTACATCCGGGAGCGCTCGCCCAACAATAACACTCATCGCATAACTCAGATAAGATTGTTTCATCTCATCTTCTAATGAGATCGATAAAATTTCTCTCGCAAAATCTGACATAGAATTACAGTTTTCTTTATTGTTAAAATTAGCTGAATATTATACCCCAAATCAATCGAATCTCTCTAGGTTTAACAAGGTTTGAGCAAAAGAAATACAGATATTGCTATAATGCAATCCAACAAATAGCCTCTAATCGATAACGAGTCCTTTGCACGAGAGGGTTACACGAATAAAAATGGTTAAAATCTCCCATATTTTCGTTAAAAAACGAGCCAATAGCTGGGCTATTCGCTGCGTTTTTTGGCTCAATATGAAAAATTTTTCCGCACTTTTTTTCAGGTTCCACCGATGCAACGGTCTCATAACAATTGAGTAATGTTATGCAAGATGCGACTTCTACAACAGAAAACGATGTGCGACAAAATGCCGATCCAACTGAGCTTCATAATTTTAATCAGCTCGCACATACTTGGTGGGATGAGGCCGGACAATTTAGCGCGCTACATAAAATAAATCCGCTTAGAATTGACTTTATTCAGCAGCATCAACAGCTTGAAGGCATGGCTATTTTAGATATTGGGTGCGGTGGTGGCATTTTATCTGAGTCTTTAGCCAAAATCGGTGGCAAGGTGACCGGAATTGACTTGGCTGATGAAGTTTTAACCATCGCAAAACTGCATAGCCTAGAATCGGGGATTCCAGTTGATTACCAGCTTGAATCTGCAGAAGAACACGCTAAAAAGCACCCAAAAAATTATGACATCATCACCTGCATGGAAATGCTGGAACATGTTCCAGAACCCATGGCAATCATTGATGCCGCTGCACAAATGGTCAAACCAGGGGGATGGGTCTTTTTATCAACATTAAACCGAAATCTAAAATCCTATTTATTAGCCATTATTGGCGCAGAACAGGTATTTAATCTGGTTCCCAAAGGAACCCATCGTCATGATAAATTTATTCAGCCTGCGGAAATCGACACCATGGCTCGACAGGTTGGGCTGGTCTTAAAACAAGGTGCCGGCATTGATTTTTCTCCGTTTAGCCCACCGCGTTTAAGTGACTCCCTAGATGTGAACTATTTACTGGCCTACCAAAAACCTTATAACAACGAACCCCTTTAACCCTTGCCGAAACGGCAGCTTTATTGAGATAACTTATGTCGATTAATTGTATTTTATTTGATTTAGATGGCACCCTTTTAGACACCTCTTATGACTTTGCTTATGCCCTCAATCTAACTTGCGAACGATTTGACCAACCCAAAATCCCTTACGCAACACTTCGTCAAACAGTTTCTCAAGGCGGCTTAGCCATGACGCAACTGGCCTTTCCGCAACTGTCAGGAGAGGCACTAGAGGAAAAACGTCAATTTTTTTTAACGTCTTACCATGACAATATCGACCATCACACCCGACTTTTTGCCGGCTTAGAAATGGGGTTATCTCAGTTGGCTGCCGCTAATTTCTCATGGGGAATTGTCACCAATAAACCCGGCTGGCTGACGAAACGTTTATTAACCAATATGACATTTGCATCGGCACCAAAATCCATTATTTGCGGGGACACACTTGACGTACGTAAACCCAACCCACAGCCATTATGGTTGGCCGCCGAACAGTGTGGTGCCGACCCCAGCCAGTGTTTGTATATCGGCGACCATCCTAGGGATATTGAAGCAGGTAAAAATGCCGGCATGCAAACCGCTGCGGCTTTATTTGGCTATATTCCAACAGAAACCCACCCTGACGATTGGCAAGCAGATTATGTCTTTTCAACGCCAATTGATATCAGTCACTTTATACGGGATTTAGTATGACAACACAAAAAACTTATTTAATCACGGGCGCAGGACAAGGACTCGGGCGCAGCTTAACATTACAGCTGGCTCAAAATCCTGGCCAACTGATTTTATTGGACAAAGATCTTGGCGCACTTAATCGAGTTTATGATGAAATTACTCAAGCATCAGACCTGCCGGCGGAACCCAACTTATACCCGATTGATTTATTGGGGGCGAATATTGATCACTACCGTGAGTTCACCCAAACTTTAACCACCACTTTTGGTCAATTGGATGGTGTTTTCCTAAATGCGGCCAGTCATCCGGCCTTTACGCCCATTTTACATTTCGATATGGCACAGTGGTATGAAGTCTTACACACCAATCTCAACGCCAATTTTCACCTCATACAACAGACCTTGCCATTATTGAGTCAAGGGCAGACCCCCTTTTTAGTGGCCATTTCAGATGCCGGTATCGATGAACATCCTGCCTACTATGGTGCCTATGGCGTTGCCAAAGCCGGACTAGAACAATTGATGAAAACCACCGCAGCCGAAATGCCCAACAGCGGCATTCATTTTTACACTGCCAAGCTGATGCCCTTCCAATCCAAAACACGCTCGATACTGTTTTCCAGCGAAGACCCAACAGAACTGCCGAGCAGCGACCAGCAAGCAAAAGAAATATTGAGATTGGTTTTAGAAGGCTTAAGCTCTGAACAGATAATCAAACTGAATTAAAGATCCCCCCTAAAAACCACCAGGCCTTATATGTTGACGTGTTCTCTGAAATAAAGAGAATTTACTAAGGACGCTTAGTAAAGGGAAGTGAGATCTTGTG
>PEWX01000037.1 GCA_002779995.1 Piscirickettsiaceae bacterium CG07_land_8_20_14_0_80_44_28 | reverse complement strand
TTATAACCTGTATTTGTTGCGGGTTTAATCTCATTATAAATAGAGTTCCAAACATTTAAGTGCGGTTTTAAACGAGCCACATCGGTATGGAATTGTAATTGAAAAATCTTGTTTTATTTTGACTTTATTCATTTGACTACTTACGGCTCTGGTAAGTTTCTTTTAATTTGGCATAAATTTGAAAAAGCTCAATTCTGGCCATAAACACAGCGTTTAAAACCTGAGCCATCAGCTCTGGAGAATCATCATATTCATGCGAAACTGCATTACGAATTTCTCTAAGGCTTTGCCATTGTGCAGTCGAATGAATCAAATTGAGCTTCTCTAACTTATTTAAGAGATCAATAAATGGTAATCCTTCAACATCCTCTTCAAGCAATTCTAAAATTGCCTTGAAAAAGCGCTGCCCGATGGCATCCTGCAACTTGGCAAATCTAAATAGAAATTGATCTATATGACTGATATCTTCTTCATCTAACAACAAATAACTCTGCTCCGTTAGGGGTAATTTGTTCTCAATTTTATGAAATGCAGAGTTCATTCTTTGCTGATGTTTGTCACACTCAGCAATGAGTCTTTTGAGCTTTATTAAAGTTAATTCCGCCATAGCGTAACACCTGTATTTTCAATTTCTCTTTTTAAATCAGAACTCGCAAAAGGTGCCAAAACCAAATCCACTTTTTGATCACCAATCTGACTTTTAAGTTCAACCAAAAATGCAACCTTTTTGGCAAATAAATCTTCAAACATTAGAGCAGGATCTATATAAATATCAATATCTCCGCCCTTTTTAGTATCATCCAACCGGCTTCCAAATAATATTACACGACCTTGCACAAAAACCTTATCAAAAGCATTCTTTATTGCTTCAATTTGTTTTTGAGATAATCGCATTTTTTACGACTCCAAACAGTTCAGTGCAATTTTTAGAGAATCACGCCAATAAGGAATTGTAATCAAATAATCCTGTTTAATTTTGGCTTTATTCATCAGACTGTAATGCGGGCGTTTGGCTGGAGTTGGGTAATCTTTGGTTTCTATTGGGTTGACTTTACAACGGGTGCCGCTCATCTCAAAAATAGCTTTGGCAAAATCGTACCAACTGCAAACGCCCTCATTCGAATAATGATAAACCTGCGTTTGATTCAGCTGTTCTGGCTGACTTAACAAAGCCAAAATCGCCTGGGCGAGATCCGTTGCATAGGTGGGCGACCCCACTTGATCATAAATCACATTTAAACTGTCTCGCTCAGCCCCTAAACGCAACATGGTTTTCACAAAGTTATTGCCAAATTCGGAATACACCCAGCTGGTACGAATAATCGCACCTTTGGGATTAACCGCCTGCATGGCTTGCTCGCCTTTTAGTTTGGTGATCCCATAAACCCCTTGGGGGTCTACTGGATCGGTTTCGATGTAGGGGTTGTAATTTTTGCCGTCAAACACATAGTCGGTACTGATGTGTATGAGTGTGGCTCGGCGCTGGTTGCAGATTTGGGCAAGTTGCTCTACTGCTAGATGATTAATAGCATCGGCAAGTTCAGGCTCTGACTCGGCTTTGTCTACAGCGGTATAGGCAGCGCAATTAATAATGATATCGAAGGCAATATTCTCAAGGGCGTTTGCCAGGGTTGCTGGCTGACTTAAATCCAGTTGCTCTCGACCCAAAAAGATAAAATCGAACTGCGGATAATCTTTGGCAATCTTGGCCAAGCTTTGACCAAGCTGGCCGTTTTGGCCAGTCACTAGAATGTTCAGTTTAGGCATAATAATCGACACCAAACTCAAAACAAGTGCCTAAATCAACCAGGCCTGGTTGTTTTTGGTCTTTTTCTGAGAGTTTTAACAGGTCTTTTGCGAGCATCCAATCGATATTTAGGGCTGGGTCGTCAAAGGCCAAACCACGATCGCATTCGGGAGAATAGTAGTTATCCACTTTATAGGCAAAGATAGCGGTGTCAGAAAGCACCAAAAATCCGTGGGCAAAGCCGCGGGGAATAAAGAGTTGATGTTTATTGGTTTCATTGAGCAATATCGCCACATGCTGACCAAAAGTTGGGCTACCTTGACGAATATCCACGGCAACATCGAGCACTTCCCCTTCAATGACGCGCACCAGTTTACTTTGTGCAAAAGGAGGTAATTGAAAATGCAGACCTCTTAAAACACCTTTAATAGATTTGGATTCATTATCTTGACAGAAATTGACCTGATAGCCGAGTGCTTCTTCAAATTGATCTTGACGAAAGGTTTCGACAAAATATCCACGATGATCACCGTGGACTTTGGGTTGAATCAAAATAACATCGGGAATAGCTTGAGGGATAAACTGCATTTAGATAGCTCCTTCCTCGGCTCTTTTGAGTAGGTATTGACCATATTGATTCTTTTTAAGCGGTTGCGCTAATTCAATCAACCGTTCTTTATTGATATAGCCCATTTCATAGGCGATTTCTTCTAAACAGGCCACTTTTAGACCTTGGCGTTTTTCAATGGTTTCGATAAAAGCAGAGGCTTCTAGCAGAGACTCGTGCGTGCCTGTATCTAACCAGGCATAACCTCTTCCCATGGTTTCTAGCTTGAGACGTCCTTCTGAAAGATACATTTGGTTAATAGTGGTTATTTCCAATTCACCACGGTGTGAAGGTTTCACCTGCTTGGCTTTTTCGACGACATCATTAGGATAAAAATAAAGCCCGGTAACGGCGTAGTTGGATTTTGGCTGTATTGGTTTTTCTTCAAGACTAATCACTGTTCCAGATTTATCAAACTCAGCCACCCCATATCGTTCCGGGTCATTTACATGATAACCAAAAACAGTAGCAAAATTATTTTGTGCATTGATAACAGAGGATTCAAGCAGCTGAGTTAGGTCGTGGCCATAGTAGATATTGTCTCCTAGGATAAGACAGACATCATCATCGGCTATAAACTCTTCACCCAGAAGAAAGGCTTGCGCCAATCCGTCTGGACTGGGCTGTATGGCATATTCTAGCTGTATACCTAAATCGGAACCATTACCCAATAGGCGTTTAAAACTTATTTGGTCTTCTGGGGTGGTGATAATCAAAATTTCTTTTATACCTGCAAGCATTAGCACAGATAGTGGATAGTAAACCATTGGCTTGTCATAGATGGGTACCAACTGCTTGGAAACACCTTTGGTAATCGGATATAAACGCGTTCCCGAGCCGCCGGCTAAAACAATCCCTTTCATTTTGAAACTACTCCTTTTTTCATTCCACCGTAACAGATTTCGCTAAGTTTCTAGGCTGATCAACATCCGTTCCTTTAATCAATGCCACGTGATAGCTTAACAGTTGTAGCGGAATATTGAACACAATGGGCGCGGTGATTCTGCCAACATTGGATGTCGCTTTCACGATATCAAACCCTTCACTTGAACCGACATTAGCGGCTTCATCTTCAAACACAATCATTTTGCCGCCACGCGCTTTGACTTCTTGTAAATTGGATTTAAGCTTTTCCAATAAACCATCATGCGGTGCAATAGCGATAACGGGCATATTTTCATCAATCAGGGCTAAAGGGCCGTGCTTGAGTTCTCCCGCAGGATAGGCTTCTGCGTGAATATAGCTAATTTCTTTAAGTTTTAATGCCCCTTCCATCGCAATCGGATACATAGTGCCACGCCCTAAAAATAAAGCACTGGTTTTGTCTGCGAATTCATTCGCAATCACTTTAATTTCATTCTCATGAGACAAGGCATTACTGACCAGGCCTGGTAGTTTTTGCAGCCCAAGAACGATTCTACGCTCTTGGGTTTCCGACATTCGCCCTAGCGTTTTCCCTAAAGCCGTTACCAACAATGCCAACCCAACTAACTGGGTGGTAAAGGCTTTGGTTGAAGCCACGCCAATTTCTGGCCCCGCCTGCGTCAAAAAAGTTAAATCGGATTCACGCGTCAAACTCGACTCAGGCACATTACAGATTGTTAAGGTCGGCAAGTTTAAAGTGGCATCTTGTCGCCGTAATTGCTTAACCTGTTGAAGGGCTGCAAGGGTATCGGCCGTTTCCCCTGACTGACTAATCGTGACCAACAAGGTATTGTTACGCACGACAGGATTGCGGTAGCGATATTCACTCGCCACTTCTACTTGACAAGGAATCCCAACAATATCTTCAAACCAGTATTTCGCTACCATCCCTGCGTGATAGCTGGTTCCACAGGCAATAATTTGTACCTGTTCAATGGTCGAAAATAACACCTCCGCTTCATACCCAAAACTGGAAACCAAAACATGTTCTTGAGTAATGCGGCCTTCCAACGTATCGACAACCGCTTGCGGCTGCTCAAAAATTTCTTTATGCATATAGTGGCGATGCTCGCCCAATTCTATAGAATGCATACTCACTGTTGATTGTTTGATGGGTCTTTCTACCGTTTCGCCTGCAGCATTATAAATCGTTAGGCTGGCACGGGTCATTTCAGCAACATCCCCTTCTTCCAAAAAGATAAAACTTTGGGTCACGGGTAGCAAAGCAGAAACATCCGACGCAATAAAATACTCCCCTATTCCAACGCCAATCACCAGCGGACTGCCCTTACGTGCTGCAACCAAGGTATCCGGGTCATGAATCGACATCACCCCAATAGCATAAGCGCCATCAAACTGTTGAATCGCATTCTGCACTGCGTTTAATAGCAGATGCGACGTTGAATTTTTCGCATCAATCAAACGCTGTAAAGATTCATGTAATGCATGGGCGACCACTTCAGTATCCGTCTCTGACGTAAAACGATAGCCTGAAGCCAATTGCTGTTGTTTTAAGGTTTGATAGTTTTCGATAATGCCATTATGAACCACTGCCACTTGATTATTACAGATATGAGGGTGGGCATTATTTTCAGCGGGTGCTCCATGCGTAGCCCATCGAGTATGGGCAATACCAATTGTTCCGGCAAGGGTTTGCGGATTGAGATCAATCTTTTCCGCTAAATTTTTAATCTTGCCGAGCGCTCGCGTTCGTTGAATCGTATGACTGGCATCCAAAACCGCTACACCAGAGGAATCATACCCCCGATATTCCAGTCTTCTTAAACCTTCCAATAATATTGGAACAATATTTCGTTCCGCAATACCGCCAACAATTCCGCACATAAATGAAGGACTCTTTACTTTCAAACTAAAAAATTTAGCGGGTATCTTACCGCATTCTGAAGGAAAATTCCTGTTACAAATTAGGTTTATTTAAAAATTCAAGTTTTGCAAAATACTTTTCGCTCACTGACTAACTACCGAGCCTAAGTAAATGCATTGGAATGACGAGAGGTATGGATTGCCACGTCGCTGCGCTCCTCGCAATGACAGGAAATAGGGTCATTGCGAGCCGCCCCACCGTCATTGCGAGCCAAAGGCGAAGCAATCCATCTAGCGTCCGGCACCGCCTGAAATATGGATTGCCACGTCGCTTTGCTCCTCGCAATGACGGGGTGGGTGTGGATTGCCACGTCGCTTTGCTCCTCGCAATGACAGGAATTAGGGTCATTGCGAGTCCCCACCGTCATTGCGAGCCGAAGGCGAAGCAATCCATCT
>PEWX01000051.1 GCA_002779995.1 Piscirickettsiaceae bacterium CG07_land_8_20_14_0_80_44_28 | reverse complement strand
CTGTCTAAATTACTTTAGAAAAAAATGCATATTTTGTTTTTTCTTAAACCCATAAACAAAAAAAGCGGTCCTAAGACCGCTAAACACAAAGGTAACTCTGAATTTTGATCTCCCTTCTAGCATCCATTATTTTGATTAAGAAGGGGTAGGTTATTGTAATAAGCTCATTACTTGCTGGGACTGTTGATTTGCTTGGCTTAGCATGCTCATTCCTGCTTGCTGCAACACCTGAGTTCTCGCTAAGGTTGCACTTTCTACTGCAAAGTTAGTATCCATAATTCTAGATCTAGATTGGGTGAGGTTTTCATTGACATTTTGTAGGTTCGATATCGTAGACTCTAAACGGTTTTGCATCGAACCCCAATTAGATCTCATGATACTTATAACCGATACAGCTGTATCTACTAATTTAATAAGTGTTGATGCCTGATTTACTGCCGATCCATAACTACGAGTTCCAGGAACAATTGCTGAAGCAGGTGTTGATGCAGCAGCACCAGCAGGAAGAGTAAATGCTCCGGAAATTCTAGTACTCATCCATGTACTTATTCTTGTGCTAATTATTGTACTAAGTGGATTTGCTAGTCTCTGAGTTGACTCTAATATACTCAGACTTGTAAAATCCAATAAAGGAATACCGAGACGATTAGCAGAGCCGGCCTCCCAACCAGTATGTACTGCCATTGCAGAAGGATTAATGCCGGCAGCTGAGAGAGCCTGACTAGATGTTGCTGCAAAGTTAGCAGAGACGACAGCTGAACCAAATGAGTTTGGATTCATTAAATTTTGTCCATTAAACTTTGTAGTATTACCTATACGTGATATTTCATTTTTTATCTGCTGAACCTCTTCTTGCATCTGCATGCGGTTACCCATATTGTAACTACCATTTAACGATTGAATTGATAGTTCACGCATTCTCTGAAACATGCTTACAACTTCTTCTGTTGCGCCATCTAAGGTTTGTAGCAACCCTACACCATCATTTGCATTTCTGATGGCCACTTCAGTTCCTCTTATTT
>PEWX01000108.1 GCA_002779995.1 Piscirickettsiaceae bacterium CG07_land_8_20_14_0_80_44_28 | reverse complement strand
AATACGTTCATCTGCATCATAACTTTGAAAAACCATGTCAATACCATAAAAGGCAGGGCTTGTCGCTTTCAGCAGATCGCCTTTCTGATAAAGCGGTTGCGTGCCTTGTTGTTTAATGGCCGCTTCTCGTTGCTGAATGGATTCAATGAGTGCCTCATCCACTTTGGCATACTGACTGCCAAAACACACCATTTGTTGCACGCCTTTGGTTGAACGAATAGTGCCCCAACTATCAACCCCTTCAATGAGCTTGACAAACAAATACCTGGGAAACAAGGATTCAACCAAGGCGACCATTTTGCCACGCCGTTGCTTTTGCAAGATCACTTCAGGGCGATAAACACAATACCCTTGCTGGGCGAGTTGCGATTCTGCCACTTCATCCTGTTTGGGTTTTGCCATCACTAAATACCAGTGTGGTTTCGCCATCATTGCTTTCCGCGCCCTTCCTTTACCTGCTCACCCAGTGCAGTTTCACTAACACCTTTTAAATCCATGAGTTCTTGTCGAAGCAGTTCATATTCTTGTTTTTTGCGTTCGATAAAGTTCTCGGTGAGTTTAATGCGCTCGGTTATGCCTTTTGGGGTTAGCACATAGCGATAGTTGCGTTTGTTGTCACTGTGTGCGAATCGTTCTGCTTTAACCAAACCTTTTTGCATCAAGCACTTTACAATATAATTTGTTTTTCCAACACTAAACCCAAGACTTTGCGCCAAAGAGCGTTGATTGGGGTGTTTTGAAACGTGTCTAAGGGCTTGTAGGTGGTTTTCAGAGTCCATTTTGGCCAGGCCTGGTTGTTTTTTCCGGTTACTTGAGTGTTTTATTAGTGTTTTGTTCATTTTTTGAATGAAAGATTTTACAAGCAAACAGACTGAGATTGCAATTCTTTTTTAGGGGTTAATAAATACTTCATAAATGCAATTTAATACGATTAACTGTCACTGCGAGCCAACCCCACCGTCATTGCGAGCCGCCCCACCGTCATTGCGAGCCGCCCCACCGTCATTGCGAGCCGCCCCACCGTCATTGCGAGCCGAAGGCGAAGCAATCCATCTTAAGTCCTACACCGCCTGAAATATGGATTGCCACGTCGCTTCGCTCCTCGCAATGACAAAGCGGGAGCGGTCATTACGAACCATCCCCGCT
>PEWX01000024.1 GCA_002779995.1 Piscirickettsiaceae bacterium CG07_land_8_20_14_0_80_44_28 | reverse complement strand
TAGTCAAGAATTTTAGCAACAACCCCTGCACCAACTGTACGACCACCTTCACGAATCGCAAAACGCAAACCTTCGTTCATCGCAATCGGGTTGATTAGCGTAACCGTCATCTGAACATTATCTCCAGGCATAACCATTTCAGTTCCTGCCGGTAGTTCACATGCACCCGTTACGTCTGTTGTACGGAAGTAGAACTGTGGACGGTAACCTTGGAAGAATGGCGTGTGACGACCCCCTTCATCTTTTGACAGTACATAGACTTCTGCTTCGAATTTGGTGTGAGGGGTAACGGTACCTTTATGCGCGAGTACTTGACCACGCTCGATATCTTCACGCTTGGTACCCCGCAGTAGAATACCGACATTGTCTCCGGCTTCACCTTGGTCTAGAAGCTTACGGAACATTTCAACACCGGTTACGGTTGTGGTTGTGGTTGGGCGAATACCAACGATTTCGACTTCTTCACCCACTTTAACAACACCTGTTTCTACCCGTCCTGTTGCAACCGTTCCGCGACCTTGAATTGAGAAGATGTCTTCTACTGGCATTAGGAATGGTTTGTCTGTTTCACGCTCTGGTGTCGGGATGTATTCGTCTAATGCTTCGACCAATCGACCGATTGAGGGTTCACCAATCTCGGATTGGTCGCCTTCGATAGCTTTTAGTGCTGAACCCATAATAACTGGGGTGTCATCACCAGGGAAATCATACATATCTAGAAGCTCACGCACTTCCATTTCAACAAGCTCTAGTAGCTCTTCGTCATCAACCATGTCTGCTTTGTTTAGAAATACCACAATGTATGGAACGCCGACTTGACGTGATAACAAGATGTGCTCACGTGTTTGTGGCATTGGGCCATCTGCAGCTGAGCAAACTAGAATGGCGCCATCCATTTGGGCAGCACCGGTAATCATGTTTTTAACATAGTCGGCATGACCTGGGCAGTCTACGTGAGCATAGTGACGTGTTTCTGATTCATACTCTACGTGTGCTGTTGAGATGGTAATACCACGCTCACGTTCTTCCGGGGCGTTATCAATTGATGCATAGTCTTTTGCTAAGCCGCCAAATTTTTTACCTTGTACAATGGTTAATGCCGCTGTAAGAGTTGTTTTACCATGGTCTACGTGACCAATCGTACCAACGTTTACGTGCGGCTTACTACGTTCAAACTTTTCTTTTGCCAT
>PEWX01000048.1 GCA_002779995.1 Piscirickettsiaceae bacterium CG07_land_8_20_14_0_80_44_28 | reverse complement strand
CCTATAGTTTTCGATACGACAATGACAGTTTAGTGAAGCTGCCAATAAAAGAAAAGAGTAAAAATTCTTTACAGCCACTTATTCATCGTGATTGTCTTGCGCAAACTGCACCACAAATGTATTTTGTTGGTGTTGATGGTCAAAGTGCAACTCGCCCCCCATCGTCTTTAAGGTTTCTCGCGCCAGATACAGGCCTAAGCCCATACCGCTTTCAGAGGTTGTCCAAAAGGGTTCAAACATTCGCGCGGCGGATATCGATTCTTGGGCATCTGCGGGCGCAGACAGTTGAATTTGATGGTTATCGCTGATCACCACATCCACAACAGCTTGCGGCGCATGGTGTTGAAAGTTTTCAAACAATCGCTGAAAAACCTGTTCAAACGCCCATTGATAACCCCATAACTTTGCTTGACCGCTGATATGGATGCTCACATCATAGCTTTTGGCAATCTTTTCGAGGGTTGGACGCACATCAATCAACTTTTTGGTTTGCTTATCGCGACTCGGCTGGGTCATTTGTTGAATGGTTTGTGTGGCTCGCCGGCTTATCGTTGGCATAATGGATTGCAGTTGATGATAAGTCGCAAGTTTTTCGCCATCAGTTTGAGCCTGTTCAAGTTGATCTGCTAACAGCGTGATAAATTGCGCGATATTTTTAATATCATGTTGCACAAATAATTGATAACGCTCTAATCGTTTTTGACTGAGTAAGAATTGTGAAATTTTATAGTTCACATCCAAACTCAGTAAGGCACTAAATTGCTGCCAAACCAGTTGCGCCATCAATTGATCTTCTCCGCGCAACCGACCCATTTGCGCGCTGAGGTGCACCTCTATCCCCTGCTGGACAAGTTTAAGCGGGTAAGCTTGTTGACTGGGTGAAACGGCTAACCCATGACGGATGGGGATCTGCTCGCCAAACCAGTCAACATGCCCATTCAGCCCGGTAAACTTAGCTTGGCTTAAAAATGGCCAGGCCTGGTCAATAAATTGCAAAACATCTTGATGAACGGCTTCATTTAGCTGATACAACCCCATTAGCACCGATTTTAGCCGATGACTTTGGCGGTGCAAATAAAGCAATACCGTCATGAGTGTTAGCCCGATAATCAGCAAGATGAATGCCGCGACCCAAGCGAAATTGTGTATGCCTTCACCCATCGGTTTCAGGCCTTTCAATGGCATATTTATTGATTAAATAATACACGTTCTCGCGTTTTAACCCTAAGCAACGTGCGACTTGATGCACATTAAAATCGCTATCATGTAATACCTGCATCAGCAATTTTTTTTCTGCCGCATTGCGAACCGATTTCACCCCTTGACCCAGTTCAACATCCATGGCAATTTTTTGCACCCCTTCGGTGTTTTTTTGCAATAGGTGGTTATTTAAAAACAATTTTGCACGGTCGATAGATTGCAACAGGGTACTTTTTGCAATGGGTTTGGTTAAAAAGTCAAAGGCACCGTGCTTGATTGCCTGATAGGCCGTTTTTTGCGGATCTTGCCCCGTGAGCACGATCACTTTACAGTCCATAGAATTTGAAGTGGGCACGGCGTCTAAAACATCAATGCCTTGTTTCGGCGTATGTTGATCAGGCGGCATCCCCATATCGAGAATAACAATATCGAATGGCTTTTGATTTAAACAGGTTATCGCTTGCCGGGCATTGGCAGCCTGTTCAATGTAATCTTCGGGATTCATGACTGCCAAAACCAACATCTCGCGAATGGCCAGATCATCATCTACAATTAAAATATTCATTTTAATAGCGAATGTCTCTCATGTGATCAGTCAAAGATAGCCGGACGCGCATTTAACAAGTTTTGTTTGATTTCATAACCCGTCACCCCTAAAACCGTATCGTCAAAAAAACCGCTGGAAACGGCTCTAAAATCGCCTTGCCAAAACAGCGCATCGCCATCACAATTTTCTTGTTCTTCAGCCGGGCGATTATTACAGCTCAAGGCTCCCTTTTGATTGGCGGCCACCAAAACCACCGATGCCGCATCATAAGTCATTACCGAAGCATTGGTGCAGTTGGCTTGAGCTTTTGCACAAACTTGGCCATTGCCAACACCATTATTTGCTGCAATAGGGGGGGTATTTAAGTCAAACTGTGGCAAGGTCCCGGCCGTACAAGTACTGTTGCAAAAATAACTGGCTGACTGCGCATTATCCTGCATCGCGGCCAAGTTGGTGGTTTGTGCATTGACGCGATATAAAATATCAGCGCCAAAACCATCTTTTACCTCAGCTTGACGCAACCCGATATCCAGAAACGGCACGCCCCCTTCAACCGCGCTACAAGTGCCATTACCTGCACGATTTTCGTTGCCATCTGCGTCACTATCGGGACAAGGTAAATATAAATTAACACTGGCAAAACTCAGCAAGGCTTGTTTAATCTGATCTAAATACTGCTGTGAATCACTATAACGGACTTGCTCTCTTTGATTTTGAAAGGTCTTTAATCCACCAACGGTTAATAACGAAATAATAACCAATACGATGGCCAATTCCACCAAGGTGACCCCCGACTGATACGAGAAAGCGCTGGATCTACTAATCATAATCGATTCCTTTTATGGCAATCATCGCCTGCTTGACATCATTGATGGTGATCCAGGTTAAATAGTCATCTAAGGGCGCTGACAAATCCAGCTCAAACTCGCCCGCTTGATCATTATCACAATTATTGCGCTCAGCAGAGTTGGCTTGCGTATTGGCCTGACAGTGATCCCAGGTTTGTTGACCATTTTGCCCAAAAGACACCACCATCGCCACTATTCCCGATTCGACAATATTGCCATTTTCCTCTATCACTGTCATATTTTTTAAGGCCGAAGCATTATCCACCCCCACTGCCGGACTATCCAGCATAAAATAAGGCGGCGTATTACCCGGAGTGGTTCCCAGTGTTCTAGGGTCAGCATTAAAATCACACAACCCGGGACAAGCACCATCACTTTTGGCTGCGGCACATTGACAGTAATACACTTGACTGTCGGTACATAAGCCACCTTTATTCGGCACACTGCCGGCACCGGATTGACCAAACACACTGGCGGCTTGGCAGTAATCATTGATGTATTTTTTATTTTCTGAACGGGGATTGACCCGATAATAGAAAGCATTTCCCCAAGCATCTTTATCTTTGACGCCGATATCTAGCGTCGGTAAAAAACCTTGGCGTTTTTTACAAGTTGTAATACCTGACGATAAACGGATATTTTGTTTACCATCCCCACTGGTATCCGGACAAGGCAAATGTTTATTAACTTTTAAATAGGTTAATAACGCTTGTTTGATTTGTAGAACCTGCTGTTGCGCTTGTTTGCTTTTATCTGTGGTCTCCATAGAAGACGACAAAGTCAAAACACTTGCCATTAAAATACCAATCAATAACAAAGCCAAACTGATTTCAATCAATGTAAACCCCTTTTGAGGGGATGGAATCTTTTGATTGTTAATGACATTTTCAAACGGCTGCACAAAAATCATCACTAAGGCCCACATTGACTGTTTAAAATAGCGCGCCATTGTCCGCCGGCAGGGTTGCTGACGGCATTATAATCGTTTAGCCAAAAAGCTAGCTGATTAACATCACTATCGATTAAATCAAATTGCGGTTTTTGCTGACACAGCCGTTTTAACATCGCCGCTTGCCATTCTTTAAAGGTAATGCCGACCACAATATCATTCACCCCAATAGCCCCCTTCGATTGACTGAAAAAGTAGCGATTTAAATCTGCATTGTGATCCAATAAATTAGATTGGCCATCAAAGCGTCGATCCAAATAATCGCCAATGCGGGCAATGGCATCGCCGGCTTGGGTTCTATCTTGCACAAAGCCGTCTAAGAACTGCTGAGGCGCCCCCGGATCGATAATCAACACAACATACCCATCTTGTCCATCCAAATTTATCCACGGCACGGTGTTATTGGGTAAAGCAGGCGGGCTTCCGGAATCAGGCGCTGAGGCGGGGGTTAAATCAGTATTCAATGGCGCATAACGCCCGGTTGCACCATTATTATAAACATTATTGCCATTGACAAAGCGCTCATCCACCACATAATAATATTGCTTCGGTGCTTGAGCACCAAAAAAAACATGGCGGGTGGTAAACCCCACCGGCAAATAGCCCAACACAAAACCGGTGGTGGTGTCATTCACATCTCGTGGATTGCCACAACTGGTCTCAGCACCCAGCACGGAGCCATCCCCATCTAAGTCTGGACAAGGAAAATACCCAACCCCAGGAATGCGGTTCAGGTCTTTATAGGTACGAGTATTGGAAATCAAATCACTTTGATAAATTTCAGGCTGAAGCACCGCGAAAGTCAATAATTTTTGCTTAATGGTTTGTAACGATTGCATCGTCAGAACATAGTCTTCCGCATCACGACCAAATAGCCAATTTTTGGCATAAACGCTAAAATAAGCCGCAGCACCCACCACCATCACAACCAACATCAACATCAATATAAAACCGTTGTGACGGCGCTTGTTATGTTTTTTAGTGGGTGACATCTAAAATAACCACCTTTGAAAGGGCTAAAGGACTGAAATGAATATTAAAGGAAACAGCTTTTAAAATACACTTAAACCCGATCAGAATCAACCCAATTTTGCCCACAAAAAAAACGGGCATAAAGCCCGTTAAACGTTGAGGAAAGAAAATAACAAAAAGATTACAGTGCTACATTAAATTAGATCGGTAGTGCATAGGTAACCTGAAGAACAGGGTTCTCGCCGCCGTCCGCATTTGCACCTAAACCGCCAACAATTGATTTAACGCCATCACCTTGTGCTTTACTTAGCGTAAAGGTTAATGAATCTGTTGCTGCATAGCTCACGTTAAATTCAGTGTATTCGTCGGCAGAATTATCATTCATATTAATACCACCGTGCAACCCGAACTTACCGATTGCATAATCCAGTGTTAAATATTTATTGTTACCCGCATCACCAGTTTCAGCATTGATATAGGCCGTAAAAGAAAGATCCTTGAATGACAGCCCAACGATATAATCAGCCAACATAGAACCATTCCCGCTACTATCCGCTGAGAAAGTAAACATATCTTTATTGGCATAAGGATAGAGATAAGCTGCATAACCTATATCATAGCCAAAGTCGCCTGCACTCCCGGAAAAACCACCATAAAGATCCACTTCAGCACTGCCATCAAACGCGCCTTCAGAAGACGTCCAAGTACCTACATAAAGTCCTGAATCAGCGGCATAATCAATTCCGCCAAAAACTGCTGGGGATGGATTACTGATGTTAATACCACGCCACAAGTACATATTTGAAACAGCAGCATTGTATGAAACCTCACCGGCCTGAGTGGTGGCAGGTGCAAAAGTTAAAGCAGCTGAAGAAACAATCGCCATAGAAGCCAGTAGTTTTTTGATAGAATTTGTTTTTTTCATCTTTGGGTCTCCAAAATTAGTGTTTGTTTAATTTAAAACTCACCGCTCTTATAGAAAGCACCATGCCAAAAACAATATAAACTAACTATTTCAGCAAGTTAAATCAATTACACTTCTAATGCCTTGCCTATAAAAAATCTTTATGCACCATTTTAATCAATGATGCACCAAACATTAACCATGATGATCATCATCGTCATCACCATACTCCTTCTCATCATC
>PEWX01000011.1 GCA_002779995.1 Piscirickettsiaceae bacterium CG07_land_8_20_14_0_80_44_28 | reverse complement strand
GGTTTTAAGTGGTGCACTTTCAATATCAATATTAGGGTTGCGTTAGGTTATATTAAGTGCTAAATTTAGCTCTTATTTTAGTGTTTAATTAGGAGCTTTTATGCGTCAGGTATTAGCGGACTATTCTGCCAGTGTTTCAGAGTTAAAAAAAAATCCTTCGGCGTTGTTGAGTGAAGCCAATGGTTCTGCGATTGCGATTCTTAATCATAATAAGCCAGCAGCTTATCTTGTACCTGCAGAAACCTATGAGTGGTTGATGGATGAACTAGATGATTATGCTTTGTCTCAAATTGTGGCGGAGCGCCAAGCGGATAAGGCTTCCGTTGTTGAAGTGAAACTTGATGACTTATAAGTTAGCCTTTTTACCAGCCGCTCTCAAAGAGTGGGAAAAATTGGCACCACCGATTAAGGCACAGTTTAAGAAAAAGCTTGCAGAACGCTTGGAAAATCCACATGTGCCTTCATCTAAGCTTCGTGGGTTTGATGCCGTATATAAGATTAAGTTGCGATCAGTAGGCTATCGTTTGGCTTATGAAGTGGTGGATGATGCGCTCGTTGTTTATGTTTTAGCGATTGGGAAACGCGATAAGGGTGCCGTTTACAAAAAACTGGCCAATCGCATAGATTAGCGTCCTTTAAGGTTGCTACAAATTGATTTATTTATGCTGAAAAGTGTCCGGCGTTTTTTGTTTAAGGGCTTAAATCTATGGTTCGGCTCGCAATGACCACCCACTCTTGTCATTGCGAGGAGCAAAGCGACGTGGCAATCCACACCCACCCCTGTCATTGCGAGGAGCGAAGCGACGTGGCAATCCACACCCACCCCCGTCATTGCGAGGAGCAAAGCGACGTGGCAATCTATATTTCAGGCGGTGCAGAACTCAAGATGGATTGCTTCGCCTTCGGCTCGCAATGACCACTCACTCTTGTCATTGCGAGGAGTGAAACGACGTGGCAATCCATATTTCAGGCGGTGCAGGACGAAAGATGGATTGCTTCGCCTTCGGCTCGCAATGACGGTGGGGCGGATCGCAATGACTCCAATTTATGTCATTGCGAGGAGCAAAGCGACGTGGCAATCTATATTCCAG
>PEWX01000052.1 GCA_002779995.1 Piscirickettsiaceae bacterium CG07_land_8_20_14_0_80_44_28 | reverse complement strand
TAAGCGTCCTTAGTAAATTCTCTTTATTTCAGAGAACACGTCAACATATAAGGCCTGGTGGTTTTTAAGCGAGTTTTGACTATCAAAATCTGGGGTCTGTCCCGGGATCTGATCAAAATCTGGGGTCTGTCCCGGGGTCTGTGGGGTCTGTCCCCAAACCCTCAAATTTTGCCCAGGCCTGGGCATTTTTTAGTTGGAAAGTGGGGGGAGGGATTCCAGTTCCCATCTGGGGTGGCAGGCGAAGTTGAGGTCTGAGCTTTGGCTTGCGGCGAGGCGTTGTGCGCCTGCATAGGCGATCATGGCGCCATTGTCGGTGCAGAATTCGAGTCTTGGGTAAAAGGCTTGGCCTTGACGGCTTTCCATGAGTTTTGTGAGTTTGCTGCGTATGACTTGGTTGGCACTGACGCCACCGGATACCACGAGACGGTTTAATCCGGTTTGGTCTAGTGCGCGTTTGCATTTGATTTTTAAGGTGTCGGCAACGGCTAATTCAAAGGCGCGGCAAATGTCGGCTTTGGTTTGTTCACTTTCATCGCCTGCTTCTTTGGCTTTTAGCCAGGTGTTTAGGCTATAGGTTTTTAAGCCGCTGAAACTCATGTCTAGCCCCGGGCGATCGACCATTGGCCTGGGAAAACGATAACGGTCTGGGTTGCCGGTTAGGGCTCTTTTTGAAATTTCCGGGCCGCCGGGATAGCCAAGCCCGAGCATTTTGGCGGTTTTGTCGAAGGCTTCGCCTGCGGCATCGTCTAAGGTGTCGCCCAATCGTTGATAGCGACCGATGCCATCGACTCGGATGATCATGGTGTGGCCGCCAGAGATTAATAGACAGACAAAGGGGAATGCCGGAGGGCTTTCTTCTAGCATGGGGGCGAGTAGATGGCCTTCTAAATGATGCACGCCCACTGCGGGAATTTTCCAAGCAAAGGCAAGGCTTCTGGCAACCGATGCGCCGGATAACAGTGCACCCATTAGGCCGGGGCCGGCAGTGTAGGCAATGCCACTAATATCGGTTGTTGCGATATTGGCCTTTTCAAGGGTTTCGCGGATGAGGGGCACAATCCTATGAATATGGT
Source organism: Piscirickettsiaceae bacterium CG07_land_8_20_14_0_80_44_28 (assembly GCA_002779995.1). GTDB lineage: Bacteria > Pseudomonadota > Gammaproteobacteria > Thiomicrospirales > Thiomicrospiraceae > Hydrogenovibrio. The sequence continues at coordinate 43,158 of PEWX01000052.1, read as the reverse complement.
CTCTTGAGGCTAGTTCAGGAACGACTCCCCCATATTCGGCGTGTAATGGGATTTGGCTGTAGAGGCTGTGTGCTAATAGGCCTTTTTGTGAGTGATAGAGGGCAATGCCGGTTTCATCGCAGGAGGTTTCAATACCGAGGGTAATTTGCGCGCGTGTAGAGGGGGTGGGTTGCATGATTTCAGTAACTGTTTTTATCGTAAAGCCGAATTTTAACAAAAACTTTGGAAAGGTCTGAAGTTTTGTTTGCAAAATAAAGGACTTAATTTTATAATCCACGCTTTATGATTTTCCGACCGGGAATCAAAACAAATTTTTAACCTAAAGAGTAGATTTATGCCAAGCGTAAAAGTAAGAGATTCTGAACCATTTGACGTTGCCTTACGTCGTTTTAAACGTACTTGTGAAAAAGCCGGTGTTTTAACCGAATCGCGTAAACGTGAGTATTATGAAAAGCCAACTTGGGCTAAAAAGCGTATGAAAGCCGCTGCGGTTAAGCGTTTAGCGAAGCGTTTATCTCGTGAAACTCGTCGTACATCACGTTTATATTAAGTTAAATACAATAAAGTAGGTTTGATCAATGTCAAGTGAATTAAAAGCGCAGCTGACTTCAGAAATGAAGGTGGCCATGAAAGCTAAAGAGAAGGCGCGCCTTGGTGTTATTCGATCGATGTTGGCAGCCATAAAGCAAGTTGAAATAGATTCACAAGCAACTTTAGAAGACGACGCAGCTGTTTTGGCTATTTTAGATAAAATGCTTAAGCAGCGTCGAGATTCTCAAAAGCAATATGAAGATGCTGGCCGGCCGGAGCTGGCAGAGCAAGAAGCTTATGAAATCACCGTAATTCAAGACTTTTTGCCGCAACCTTTAACCGATGCAGAAGTGTCAGAATTAGTTGAAGCTGCGATTGAAGCCGTTTCGGCTGCTTCAATGCAAGACATGGGTAAAGTGATGGCGATTCTAAAGCCTAAAATGCAGGGTCGTGCTGATATGGCTGTGGTGAGTAAAATTATTAAAGCCAAATTATCTTAAAACGCAGATTGCCCTTACATTGAGAGCGGTTGAAACCCATTGGTGAGAAATCATCAATGGGTTTTTTGCGTTTTAGCGTCTGTGTATTATGTTGTGTGTAAGCTGTGAATAATTAATGGAATTAACTGTTTTAAGGGATTTTAGTGGCACAATTTTCTACCCCTTCATCCGCTCAAAAAACACCTAAGGGTTCGATTCCACGGTCTTTTATAGAAGATTTGTTGTCGCGTTCTGATTTGGTGCAAATCATTAATCAGCGTGTTCCGCTTAAAAAAGCAGGCAGCAGTTATAAGGCTTGCTGTCCTTTTCATGATGAAAAAACTCCTTCTTTTAATGTCAATGCACAAAAGCAGTTTTACCACTGCTTTGGCTGCGGTGCCAGCGGTGATGCGCTGAAGTTTTTAATGGATTATGACGGCTTAAGTTTTGTTGAGGCAGTAGAAACCTTGGCGGCATTGAATGGCTTGGAAGTCCCGAGGGAGCAGCTTTCTCCTAAGGCAGAACAGCAACAGCAGCAAAAGCGTAATCTTTATGATGTGATGGTGACGGTTGCAAAATATTATCGCCAGCAGTTAAAGCAACATCCTGTGTCCGATGAGGCTAAACAATACCTTAAACAACGTGGTGTCACCGCTGAAATTGCCAAACAGTTTGTGATTGGTTTTGCACCACCGGGTTGGGACAGTTTAGTTTCAGGCTTAAAGGCCGATAACGCCTTAAAGCAACAGTTAATTGAAACAGGCATGCTGATTGATAAGTCAGGGGGGAAAACTTATGACCGTTTTCGCCACCGAATTATGTTCCCAATACGAGATGGAAGAGGACGAGTGGTTGCATTTGGTGGGCGAGTGCTTCGAGCAGAGGATCTGCCTAAGTATTTAAATTCTCCTGAAACCACTTTGTTTCACAAAACCGATACTTTATATGGCCTTTATGAACTTAGGCAGTCCCGCCAAGCCTTTAATCAAATATTGGTGGTTGAAGGGTATATGGATGTGGTGTCTTTGGCGCAATTTGGTGTGCATAATGCGGTTGCAACCCTGGGAACTGCGATCACCGAATCTCACTTAAATAGGTTGTTTCAGCAGGTTAATGAGGTGGTTTTTTGTTTTGACGGCGATGAAGCCGGCAAAAAAGCCGCTTGGAAAGCAATGGAATTGTCATTGCCGAAAATTCAGGGAACACAATCGGTTCGATTTTTATTTCTGGCGGCGGGCGAAGACCCGGATTCTACCATTCGAAAAGAAGGGGTGGCCGGGTTTCAGGCACGAGTGAATCATGCCTTAACCTTATCGGACTTTTTATTTAAAGGTTTGATAGGGCAGTTGCCGATGCCGGTGTCAACAGTGGAGGGGCAACAGCAGCTTATTGCACTGGCAAAACCTTACATTATCTCTGCAACCGGCGCAATGCCGGATTTGTTGACTAAGGTATTGTCGGACTATGTGGAATTGCCCGTTTGGCGGCTAGGGCAAATAATGGGGATTCGTGTTTCATCCACAAAGCGTGAGAAGACAGCACAGACGGATGCACAGGTCGTCACTAAAGTAACCAGTTTGGTGTTGAAGATTATTAAATTGATTTTAATGCGTCCTCGGTGGAGTGAGGTTTTTTCAGCGGTTTTATTGGAAGATTTATCGCAATCTGAGAAGGCGGAATATCGGTTTTTAGCCCAGTTTATTCAAGTGCTTTCACAAAACAACTTTATTGTAGAAGCAGCCGAAGCGTGGATATCCGAACCGAATAAAAAGCACTTATGGCAAAAAATTGATGCCATTGTGATTCAACAAGATGATGTCTTTATTCAAAAAGAATTTGAAGCCTGTATGTTGCAAGTGGGCAAAGAGCTTAAAAAAGAGCAGGAAATCAAGAAAATTAGATCAGAAGTTCTTAGTTAAAATTCAAACTGTTATTAAAATTTTAGTATAATACGCGGTTCTATTTTTGGGAGGGGCGCCTTCCATGGAACCAAAGTTGAGGCAAAGATGACGAGAGTAGAAAGAAAGCAGCAATTAATCGATTTAATTGAAAGAGCTAAAGACCTAGGTTATTTAACTTTCTCGGATGTGAATGATGTTCTTCCTGATGACATTGAAGAAGACCAGTTAGGTCAGGTTTTAACCATCCTAAAAGATTTTGGTATTCAGTTGTTTGAATCCGCTCCGGATGCCGATGAATTGCTGACCAAAGAAGGTGAAACTTTTGATGATGCGGCTGCAGAAGCAGCTATCTTAGCCTTGGCCGAAGTGGATGCAGAATTTGGCCGTACCACTGATCCGGTGCGTATGTACATGCGTGAAATGGGTTCTGTGGAGTTATTAACCCGTCAGGGCGAAGTTGAAATTGCTAAGCGAATTGAATATGGCATTCGTGACATGCTTCAAGCCATGGCGAAATACCCTCAAGTGGCAACAGAATTATTAGCCTCGTTTAACCGGATTGAAGACGGTGTTGGCAAAACGGCTGATTTGATTCAAGGTTTTGTGCGTCCTGCGGATCTAGTGGATATCCCCATTGAAGAACTTTCACCAGACAGTGATTCCAACGAACCAAAAGAAGACGGTATTAATCCAGAAGAATTAGCTGAATTTTTAATCAAGCTGCAAAAGGTCAATACCGCTGTCTTAAAGGCGGAAGAAAAAAATGGATATAGCGATCCAAAGTCGGTTAAAAAACGTGAAGAAATTATTGCGTTATTAGCGTCGGTTAAGTTGTCTCCTGTTTTTGTGAATCGCATGATTAAAGGTGTGAAGTTACGCATTAATGCGATACGTGATCAAGAGCGCAATATTGTCAACATTATCATGCGTCAAATTGGTATCCCCAGACCGCAATTTTTGAAAATTTTTGTGGGTTCTGAAACAGATTACCAAGTTTTGGATCGTTTTAAAGAGGCTTTCCCTGACAAGGCTGATCAACTGGAAGCGGTCAGAGGAGATGTAAAACGGGCTCAAAAGCGTTTGGTGATGATCGAAAAAGCTGAGAAGATGCCCGTTAAAGCTTATAAAGAAATTTATAAAAACCTCAGCAAAGCTGAAAGCACTGCGCGAGTGGCAAAACGCGAAATGATTGAAGCCAATTTGAGACTGGTTATCTCAATCGCCAAAAAATATACCAATCGCGGCCTGCAATTTCTCGACCTGATTCAAGAAGGGAATATCGGCTTAATGAAAGCTGTTGAAAAGTTTGAATACCGTCGTGGTTACAAATTTTCAACTTACGCCACCTGGTGGATTCGTCAGGCCATTACCCGTTCGATTGCCGACCAGGCTCGTACCATTCGTATTCCGGTTCACATGATTGAAACCATTAATAAACTGAATCGAATTCAGCGCCAGTTGTTACAAAAAATGGGTCGTGAACCGACGCCGGAAGAATTGGCTGAAGAAATGGAAATGCCGGAAGATAAGGTTCGTAAGGTGATGAAAATTGCCAAGGAACCGATTTCAATGGAAACGCCGGTGGGAGATGATGAAGATTCTTCATTAGGCGACTTTATTGAAGACTCCAATATTCTGTCACCACAAGATTCAGCAGATTTAGAAGGGATGGGGGAAACCGTTCGTGAAATGCTCAGCACGCTTACGCCACGTGAAGCCAAAGTGCTACGGATGCGTTTTGGGCTGGGCATGAATACCGATCACACTTTAGAAGAAGTGGGCAAACAGTTTGACGTAACCCGTGAGCGGATTCGTCAAATCGAAGCCAAAGCATTGCGTAAATTGCGCCATCCAAGTCGTGCAGAACGCTTGAAAAGCTTCTTGGATTAATGAGGGGTTAAAGATTTCATATTAATCTATTGTTAGGCTGAAAAAGCCCTGCAAAAACTTTAAAATTCCCTATAATAACCATCCAAAAACCACCAGGCCTGGTGGTTTTTGGTGCTGGTTTTTTTCTATTGCCTCCTTAGCTCAGTTGGTTAGAGCACCCGACTCATAATCGGTAGGTCCTGTGTTCAAGTCACAGAGGAGGCACCATTCTGACTGATATCTAATCTTGTTATGCTTCTGTCGTTTCTGTTCTTCCTTTTGTGGAGTTTTGCCTTAAACTTATTTGTGCACAGTGTTGTGTGGTTTGACGTTGTATTTTTGGCGAATGAGGTAAGGAGATGGCTTGGTAATGTCTGTAAAGTTTAAACTGGTATTGGTATTACTTAGCTTTGGTGGTTTGGTGTTTGCTGCGATGCTGTGGAGTAGTCAGTATTTGTTGAATAATACCGTTATTCAGTATATTGATAAGCGTGAAGAGTTGCGCTTGGAGCGTTTAAAAAATAATCTGCAAGTTTATATGGATGAAGAAGCGGTGCTGGATGCTGAGTGGGTCTCCGAGGATGTGTGGCAGCGCCTGTTAACAGCTTCTTATCGCATTGATTTAACCCAAACTTATATTCCTATGGATATTTTATTGGAACGTCAATATCCTCAAATGCTGAGAATTCATCCAGACGAATTTGAACGCAAAGTGAGTTTGTTTAATCGCAATGGTGATTTTTTAAGGGGCGGGGATGTCCGTTCTAATAAAATGATGTCGGCGATTTATGTGGATCGAGAAGTCGCGGGTTGGGTGGCTTATCCGCATCAACAGGTTTTAACTGAAAAGGCCGATATTGAGTTTACAGAAAGTCAGTCATTATTTTTTGTTTGGGCGGCTGTTTTATTAACGATTTGTATTATTTTATTATTGATCGTGTTTGCGAATCATTTTATGTCGCCAATGCGCCAGTTAACACAGGGCATGAGGCGGTTGTCTCAGGGGAATTTTGAGACGCGTTTAAGGATTGATCGTCAAGATGAATTTGGTCAGTTGCAGCGTGATTTTAATCATCTTGCGGCCTGTTTGGAAAAAAACCGCAACAGTCGTAATCAGTGGATTGCGGATATCTCTCATGAGCTGAGAACACCCTTAACGATTTTGCATGGGAGTTTGGAGGCGATTGAGGATGGTATTCGAGCGGCGAGCTCAGAAAATTTGCATAAAATTCATGAAGAAGTCACATTGTTGACTCGGTTGGTCGATGATTTTTATCAGATTGCTTTGAATGATATTGGTGGATTGAGTTATAAAATGCACTCTTTGGATTTTCAGACGCTGGTTTCAAGGTCTATCGAGTCTTTGGAAGGGGTGGCTTTGGAAAAAGGATTGAAGTTAGAGTATTCTGTGGCCACTGGTCGTTATATGCTTAATGGCGATGATGCCAGATTGGGGCAGATGGTGACCAACCTGTTAATTAATAGTTTGTCCTATACAGATGCTGATTCCGGTGATGAAGCCGGACGCGTAGAGGTGTTGTTATATAATCAAGCGGGTCATATTGTTTTGGAAATGAATGATTCTGAACCGGGTGTCTCCGAAAAAGAAATGGGGCAGCTGTTTGACAGGCTATATCGAACTGAAATGTCTCGTAATAGACGACATGGAGGGGCTGGTTTAGGCTTGTCGATCGTTCGTCAAATTGTTGAGGCGCACTCTGGCAAAATTATCGCTCAGGCATCTCGTTTGGGTGGGTTGAGCTTGGTTGTTAAATTGCCCCTTTGATATGAGAGCAAAATGAAATGTCTTATCGAATATTGATTGTTGAAGATGAAGTAAAGATTGCTGAGATTGTAGAAGATTATTTGCATAATTGTGGGTTTGAAACGGTTTGGATGCAATCGGGTACAGGCGTGGTCGATTGGCTGAAAACGAATACCGTTGATTTGGTAATATTGGATATTATGTTGCCGGGTGTTGATGGGTTACAGTTATGCCAACATATTCGTGTTTTTAGCCAGGTGCCGATTATGCTGCTCACAGCTAAAGTAGAAGAGTCAGATCGAATTTTTGGCCTAGAGCAAGGTGCGGATGATTATCTTTGTAAGCCGTTTAGTCCAAAAGAAATGGTTGCAAGGGTTAAAGCGTTATTGAGGCGAAGCACCACTCCCAAAGAGGTTTTAACAGGTTGGCAGCTTGATGTTTCTCGTTTTAAAGTCGTTTATGAAGGGCGAAGCGCTCAGCTTTCAATGGTTGAGTTTGCCATTTTAAAATTATTAAGTAGTTCTCCGGGTCAGGTATTTTCTCGGAATCAGTTGATTCGTCAAATCTATCCGGACAATCGTATTGTTTCGGATAGAACGATTGATAGTCATATTAAAAAGCTCCGTCACAAATTGGCTGAAGAACTGTCCTCTAAAGAATTTATTTATTCGGTTTATGGTGCGGGTTATAAATTTGAAGTGCCTGGAGAAAATTATTAAATTATGGGTTGTGTTTAGATTTAAACTCATTATAATGATAACCATCTTGATTTGATAAAGCTAAATTCGTCGCGAGGCGAAGACAGAAAGCCACGGGTCTCTATGAGATGGCCGGGTTGCCTTATTAACGACCTTGATGTTCGTTTTTATTGATTCCTTTCTGTTTTCGATTCCTTGATCTTATTTCTAGATCGTTTTAGCCTTATTAAATTTTGTCCTTGTTCAGAGTGCAACCGTTTTCTTCTTCCCATTTCTGACGTGGGATCCACACAGGAAGAAAACTTTTAGGGGCTTCTTTCACTGATCGAAGCCCTTTTTTTTTCAAAAAAAACCTATTTGCATCGCTTTGATTGATGGTTGAATCGATGTGTATGACTCGTCAATATCTAGTATAATGCCTTCAAAATTAGCCAGGCCTGGCCATTTTTCTCATCATTTTTGACTTTAAAAGGCACGATATGTCGCTCCAGCTTGAAACCAATCGAAGACGCACCTTTGCAATTATTTCTCACCCGGATGCGGGTAAAACCACGGTTACGGAAAAGTTGCTGCTTTATGGGGGCGCCATTCAGATGGCGGGTGCAGTTAAAAGTCGGAAAACAGATCGTGCAGCGACATCTGATTGGATGAAAATGGAGCAGGAAAGAGGCATCTCTGTTGCCTCGTCGGTGATGCAGTTTCCCTATAAAGAGGTGATGATTAATTTATTGGACACGCCCGGCCATGAAGACTTTTCAGAAGATACCTATCGAACCTTAACCGCAGTTGACTCTGCTTTGATGGTTATTGATGTTGCGAAAGGGGTTGAGGATCGTACCATTAAATTAATGGAAGTTTGTCGTTTAAGGGATACGCCTATTCTAACGTTTATTAATAAATTGGATAGAGAGGGTAAAGAGCCGATTGAGTTACTGGATGAGGTTGAATCGGTTCTGAATATTGCCTGTGCGCCAATGACTTGGCCGATTGGTATGGGCAAGCGTTTTAAAGGGATTTATCATCTATTGAATGATAGGATTCGACTATTTGAATCGGCAGATGGTTTAAATGCCTCTGCGGGGGAAATAATTCAAGGGATTGATAACCCTGAATTGGATGAAAAAATCGGTTCAGGTTTGGCGAGTGAATTAAGGGATGAAATCGAGCTGGTAAAAGGGGCGAGTCATACTTTTGATTTGGATGCTTTTCTTAAGGGGGAACTGACCCCGGTCTTTTTCGGTTCAGCGGTGAATAACTTTGGGTTGCAAGAGTTATTAGATGGTTTTGCAGATTACGCGCCGGCTCCTGTTGGGCGTGAGGCGAAACAGCGGTTTGTCTCGGCAAACGAGCCTAAGTTAACCGGGTTTATTTTTAAAATTCAAGCAAATATGGATCCGAAACATCGAGATAGAGTCGCGTTTATGCGCATTGTTTCCGGGCAGTATCAAAAGGGCATGACCTTAAAACATGTTCGCATTGGTAAGGATGTCAAAATTTCTAAAGCGATTACTTTTTTGGCGAATAGACGCGACCAAGCTGAGCAAGCCTTTCCTGGAGATATTATTGGCTTGCACAATCATGGCACCATCAAAATTGGGGATACTTTTTCAGAAGACGAGGTGTTAAAGTTTGTTGGTATTCCCAACTTTGCACCTGAATTATTTCGCCGTGCGCAATTGAAAGACCCCATGAAAATGAAAGCCCTTCAGAAAGGCTTGACACAGCTGTCTGAAGAAGGGGCTACGCAATTGTTTCGCCCTATTAGTAATAATGATTTGATTTTGGGGGCGGTGGGCATTTTGCAGTTTGAAGTGGTCGCGCAACGTTTAAAGGACGAATACAATGTGAGTTGTTTTTTCGAGCCGGTGAATGTCAGTACCGCCCGTTGGGTTTTAGGCGACTCAGCAGAAATTGATCAATTTTTGTCAAAAGTTAAAGATAATGTGGCTTATGATGCGGCTGACCAGTTGGTTTATATTGCGCCAACTCGGGTGAATTTAAGTTTAATGGAGGAAAGGTGGCCTAAATTACAGTTTGTTGCGATTCGCGAACATTAATTTAGATGCCTCTTAGTCTATTAAGTCCTTGTTTATGAGGCCTTTTGATTATTGATAAAATTAGTGGTAGAGTAGTACCCCAATTCATTAAAGAAATATGATGTTTTGAATCATTCATGATTAGTCTGGTTCATTGTGTCGCTATAAATTCTATAAGATAGGGTTCTCCGCCATCATGAAGTTAAAACGCAGACAAGAAGATATTTTTCGAACGTCCAAAAAATCGGGTTCGAAATTTTTATTAGGATTGATGATCGTGTTAGTAGGTGTTGTCACTTATGCTTATGTTGTTGACCCGTCTTTGATTCAAATCCTTTAAAGCCTTAGACTTTTAAAATAATCGTGGCAAGCCCTAAAAAGACAAAGAATCCCAAGGAATCCGTGACGGTTGTGAGCATTAAGCCAGAGGCTAACGCGGGATCGATTTTCATTTTGTTTAAAAACAGGGGTATCATCGCGCCAGCTAAGGCCGCTGCTATTAGATTGATTAACATCGCCGTTCCAAAAATCAATCCTAGAGAACTATCCTGAAACCATAGCCATGCAGCCAAACTGGTCATGATGGCCCATAAAATTCCATTTAAAACCCCTACGGTAGTCTCTTTATAAATCAATTTATAACTGTTTTTTGAGCCTAGTTTACCTGTTGCGATGGCGCGAATAACAATGGTTGCGGTTTGTGTGCCCGCAATACCGCCCATACTGGCGACGATCGGCATTAGAATCGCTAAGGCAACAATTTGCTCAATGGTTGCTTCAAAAAAGCCAATTACAATGGAGGCAAAAATCGCTGTAAACAAGTTAATGCCTAACCAAAATGAGCGTCTTTTTGCAGATCTTAAAGGGGGGGCGAATAAGTCTTCTTCATCATCTAAACCGGCGCTGAGCATTTGGCTACGTTCTGCATCTTCACGAATAATATCAACGACATCATCAATGGTGATTCGACCTAACACCAGGTTATTTTCATCAACGACGGCAACCGAAATCAAATCGTTTTTTTCAAAAATATGCGCCACTTCCTTGTCTGACGTGAGAGCTTTAATCGCAAATCGATTAGGGTCGACTAGATTCGCAACCAAGGTGTCTTCATCGTTAACCAGCAGGTCATTAAGTTTAATAGTCCCCTGATAGAAACCGTCACGGTCACGTACAATTAAATCAACCATATCATTGGGCAGGGAACCAATCTTGCGAAGGAGTCGCATAACGACTTCAATGGTTACATCTGAACGAACGGCAATGAAGTCTGTACTCATTAACCCCCCTGCGGTATCTTCCGGGTAGGAGAGCGCAGTTTGTACGGCTTCTCGATCTTGCTCAGGCAGTTTTTCGAGCATGCCTGCTTTATCAGATTCGGGTAAAGATTGGATAATATCGGCAATATCGTCCGTTTCTAATGTTTCAGTCAGTTCAATGATTTCGTTTTGATTGAGTAGGCTCAGTAAATGTGAGCGCACTTCATCATTGGTGTGACCGAGGATTTCACCTTGTGTTTCAGGTGGGAGTTGAGTCCAAAGAATATTTCGTTCTTTAGGCGGGGTCGCTTCAAGTATTTCAGCGATTTCTTCCGCCACTAACCCTTGAAGCAACTCTTGAATATAGGGTGCATTCTGCTCGTGTAAAGCCGTATAGAGTTGTTCTGTAATGTGTCGTTTGTCTGATGAAGTGTGAATTTGCGACATTAGCTACTCTTTAAATTGAGTTAAAAACAAAACAAAAGGGTTCTTTGTTACGGGGTTAATTATGAGAGCTTTGCACGAGATCAATGAAAGTATCAAATGGTTGAAAATCAGCCAATATTTATCTGATTTTTCCATCGCGCTTTACTCGTGAAAAACGCTCAGTTTGTTTTTCATCGTAAGTTGAAGGAATTGTATGTTAAGCCGTTATGGAATGCTAGTTTAGCAAACGACACTAGCGAAAAAAAAAGGGCTAACCAGCCCCTTTTTTATAGAGATAGGGGTTAAGCTTCTTCCTCGTTAGTCATGTTTTTTACCCCACCTGATTTTTTGTGGTGGTTACCAATTTTTTCTTTGTGTTTAATGATTTGTCGGTCAAGTTTGTCTACTAAAGCATCAATCGATGCATACATATCATCACAAGTATGTTCTGCAAAAAGGTCTTTCCCTGAAGTATGGACTGTTGCTTCGGCTTGTTGTTGTTGTTTTTCAACAGTTAAGATGACATGAGAATTTGTTACATGATCAAAATGACGGGTGAGTTTTTGCATTTTTTCTGTCACATATTCACGAAGAGGTTCAGTTACTTCAATGTGGTGTCCAGTGATGTTGATTTGCATTTTATCGCTCCTTTAATTGGTTTTCTCTGCGACGATAGGGAGGGAGTTATTTGAAAAAACCCAAATAGGGTTTTAATTAAAATTATAACATAACCGCTAATTTTAGACGGGCATTTTACTTGAAATTGTCTCCAAGATATACCCGTTTTACATCAGGATTTGCGAGGATTTCATGGGGGGCGCCATGTGCTAAAATGGTTCCTGCATGCAGGATGTAGGCTTGGTCACACACGCCTAAAGTCTCTCGTACATTATGATCTGTGATCAACACACCAATACCTTTCATTTTGAGGTGAAGGATGATGCTTTGAATGTCTTTTACCGAAATGGGGTCAACGCCCGCAAAGGGTTCATCAAGCAAAATAAAGTTTGGCTCCATCGCTAAAGCACGGGCAATTTCAACACGGCGGCGTTCTCCACCAGACAGGGCTTGACCTAGTTGAGTTGTAATGTGAGAAATTTGTAGGTCATCAACAAGGGACTCATAGTGTTGCCACTTTTCAGCTTCGTTTATATCATCACGCATTTCTAATATGGCTAAGATATTTTGCTTGACGGTGAGCTTACGAAAAACTGAAGCTTCTTGTGGTAAGTAGCCAATCCCCATTTTGGCTCTTTGATCGATGGTTTTTTGGCTGATCTCTTCGTCATCTAAGTAGATTTCTCCGGCATCATTTTTTACCAGGCCTGTCATCATGTAAAAGGTGGTGGTTTTGCCTGCCCCATTGGGGCCAAGCAAGCCGACAACTTGCCCGCTTTCAACATCTAGATCCACAGAGCTAACGACAGGACGACGTTTGTAGCTTTTAGCGAGGTTTCGGGCATAAAAATGTGCCATTTATTAAGGCACCTTTTGCTTGTTAGAAGAGGGTTTTTCGGTTTCGGTTTCGGTTTTGGGTTCTGGCTGAAAAGTGACCGTAATTCTTTTTTTATCGGTTTCCGTGCCTTTAGCCGATAAGGTTTTGTCGGTCAGGTTGTATATTATTTCAGGGCCAGAAATACTGTTTTTGTCGGCTTGGTTAATTTGGGCATCGCCTTCTAGAATAACGATTTTATCTATTGTATGGTAAGTGATCTTATCCGCTTGTCCATTCACCCAAGTTTGATCGTCGTCGTTGAATTTTTTAAAGGTTGCAGGTTTTCCAAGAATAATGGCTCTATCAACCTGTCTATTTGGGTGAAAGATGGTAACGGTTTCACCGATAATTTCAGTTTTCCCTTGGGTGATAATAACATTACCTTGGTAGGTGCTTTCACCGATACTATCTTGGGCAATTAAACTGTCGGCTTTTATTTCTATGGGTAAGTTTTCTTCAGCTGTATTGGTTTCTTTGGCATAGGTTTGATTCAAGCCCGCTGATAGAAAAAAGCTGATGACGCAAAAGGTCAATGAGTGTCGAGTAAAGAGGGCGATCATTCGGCTATTGGTGTTCCTGATTGTGGTGCGTTTGCTTAGGTTGGTATCGTGTTTTGACATCGGAAATAAATTCTATTGTACCTAAACCATTATCGGCTTTAAAGCCAGTGCCACTGATTGTTAAGTTTGCTTGGGTCATTTGGGTAAATACTTGACTGGTGATTTTTTTGGTTAAAGTATTATAAGAAATCTCTTCAGACGTTAAGGTTTTATTTTCTTGGCTATCATTTTTATTTCGAACCAATACCTTAACATTACCATTGAAAATAAGGGTTTGATCATCGAGGCTTTTACCCAGTTGGCTTGACAGAGAGGTGCGATTGTCGATGCGGTCGTCAATAATAAATGGGGATTTGAAAAAACTTTGCTGAGTTTTTTTGTGGTATTGAATTTCATTGGCATAGACAGCCGTTTGCTGTTTTTGTCCGTTAGAGGGTGCAGGAATTTGCCAGCTGGTGGTTTCATAAAGTTGCCAAGTGGGTTTTATAGGCGTCGCTTGAGAGAGGATCGCTGTGTCCGTTGTTTCGTGTTGAGTTTGTTTGAAGGCAATAAGTAAGGCGGTCACCGATAAAAGAAATAATAAAATAGCGGGTAGTCTCTTTTTCATTGGGTTCCCTTAATCGATCTGCTTAGGCGTAACACCGTTAAAATGATTTATCTTAAATAAAAATCCAAATGAGCTTGCCATAAATTTTGAGATTTTAAGATCAATTCACAAATGTCTCTTACGCAACCCCGACCCCCGGAAAATCGAGAAACATAATCCACTCTTGGAATGATTTCAATGTCCGAGTCTTTTGGGCAGGCCGACAGTCCGACGCGCGACAAAATGGGCAAATCGAGAATGTCATCTCCCACATAAGCAATTTGTTGCATCTCTAAATTTAACTTTTCTGCCAGTGCGAGAAAGGTTGGTAGTTTATCTGGAACGCCTTGATAAAGGTGTTTGACCTTTAAATCTTGCATGCGCTTTTCCGTTAAAGGAGATTTGCGGCCGGTGATGATACCAATATCAATGCCACTCTTTTGAAGCATAACCATGCCGTGTCCATCCCGTGTAAAAAAAGCCTTGTATTCCTGACCATTATCGCCATAAAACAGCTGATTTTCAGTGAGAACACCATCGACATCTAGAAGGAGTAATTTTATTAAACTGGCTTTTTGGGTGATTTCAGTTTCAAAGGACATAACGCTTAACCATTAATAGAACGGAAATATAATAGTAACATGTACGAGATGAAACTGATGACTAAAAGGCTGCCTTCAAATTTGGTGATAATCGCATTTCCTTTGCGTGGCAATGCCACTAGCAGCATGGCGACTGTCAGGGCAAGCATAATTGGATAGTCAATGATCAGGGTGGTGTTTTCTATTAACGAAGGCGCAATCAAAGCCGGCATCGCCATAACAGCCAACAAGTTAAATAAGTTTGATCCAATAATGTTCCCAATCATCAGATCTGCCTCTCTTTTTCGAGCAGCACTAATCGCAGCAGCCAGCTCAGGCAAACTGGTTCCTATGGCAATAATTGTTAAACCAATAATCATTTCAGGCACTTGGAAAAAGTGAGCAATTTCGACAGCACCCCAAACCATCATTTTGGCACTAATGATTAAAATGATTAAGCCAGTAATGAGTAAAACCCAAGATTTTGATAAGCTCATTTTGGGGTGTTCTTTGAGTTCTACCAGTGTTTCTTCAGATATAGGGTCTACTGGGCTGATGGTTCGGTTCGCATGTATCATCCAAGTCATAACTACCATTAACAATAGGATAAGGATGTAGCCATCAAAAACATCTAAGTCATTGTCGAGCATGAGTAGAATACCAATGACCGAGATGATTAAAAGGATTGGAAACTCTCGTTTTAATAATGACGATTTAATAACGATGGGAGATACTATTGCAGTAACCCCTAAGATGAGCCCTATATTAGCAATATTTGAGCCCACTACATTACCGATAGCGAGTCCTGGGCTGCCTTCTAAAGAGGCTAAAATGGCAACCAGCATTTCAGGGGATGAGGTACCAAACCCTAAAACAACCACACCAATGATTAGGGGAGCAATATTTAGGTGCTGAGCAACACTAGCGGCACTGTCAATGAAAATGTCTGAACTCCAGACTAATAGGGCAAGCCCCAAAAGCAGGATGGTTAGTGGTAGAATTATTGGTAAAAACATAAACTGAGCGCCACCTAAAAAAATGTGCCAATATTAAAAAATAGGGGTCGTATTGTATATTTATTTATAGAGAAAATAAATATTGTTTATAAGTGAACGGTTGGTTATAGGCGTATGAAGGTGGTTATTTATCAAACAAGGTGGCTTGGGTGGATGAGAATTTAAGCATAGGAACGCGTGGCTGGATAAGTAAAGCATGGCAAGCGTTTTATCCTGAGGGGTTACCAAGTGATTGGCAGTTGGATTATTACAGTCAATATTTTAATGGTGTCTTAGTGCCTGAAAATCAGTGGCGTGCCTGGACAGATGATCAAATGATAGATTTTGCTGAAGCCTTGGATGGAGAAGGGTTTGCGTTCTTTTTTGAAGTTGAGCACCGCTTGGATCATGAAGGTTGCCAGCGCTTGATTCAGATAAAATCTATTTTGAAAACCCTGGCCGTTGGCCTTTTGTTAAAGGGCGAATCTCAATCTTTGCCGGAGACATTAGACGATTATCATGTAACTTTGTTTTCAGAAACGAATTTTCTCCCCGGGTGGCATTGGCAGTTCGATGGGCAGATTTGTTCCGGGTATCCGTTAGGGTATCTGTTGAACTTGCCCTCAGAGGGTAAGCTTCAGGCAAGTTGTTTACAATCTTTAATGGATTCGCTTTCATCCTCTAAGCAACAAAAGGCGTATTTGTTTATTGGAGATGATCAGGTTTCAATTGAGTCGATTCAAAATCTAAAGATTATTTCTGAAGTCATGGGGTTTTAAGTTAAAATCTGTTAAAATCCTTCGGCTAATTTAACTGTGGTTTTAGTGTCCATTTGCATGATGAATTGATCCGTGCGAGCATTCCTTGAATTCAGTTGGTTTTTTAGCTGCATGATCTTGTTTTGTTGATAAGGAAAATGATTTGATCGAAAAAAACCAAACACCGCTCATTGAAATTAAAGACCTCTCTTTTGCTAGAGGGGCGCGTAAAATTTTTGATGGATTGAATCTGTCGATTCCTAAAGGGCAGGTGACGGCAATAATGGGGCCAAGCGGGACAGGGAAAACGACGTTACTAAAGCTTATTGCCGGGCAATTAAAGCCGGATCAAGGTGAAATTTGGGTGGCAGGTGAGAATATCCATAAATTGCGTCGTAACAAGCTATATCAAATGCGTCGAAAAATGGGGATGCTCTTTCAAAGTGGTGCTTTGTTAACGGATTTGAATGTATTTGATAATGTTGCCTTTCCGATTCGAGAACATACAAAATTGCCTGAAGAAATTATTCGACCATTGGTTTTAATGAAATTACAAGCTGTCGGTTTAAGAGGGGCCAAAGATTTAATGAGCTCAGAGTTGTCTGGCGGCATGTCGAGAAGAGTTGCTTTGGCGAGAGGGATTGCCCTAGACCCGGAAATGATTTTTTATGATGAACCTTTTGTGGGACAAGATCCGATCACAATGGGCGTGCTGATAGAGTTAATTCGTAAGCTAAATGATAACCTGAGTTTAACCAGTGTTGTCGTTTCTCATGATGTAAACGAGGTGTTGTCCATTGCAGATTATGCTTGTGTTTTATCAGAAGGGAAAGTGGTAGCAGAAGGTTCAGCAGAATCCTTGCTCGCCTCTACTTCAGAATATGTTCAGCAGTTCTTAAAAGGGCTTCCTGATGGCCCGGTACCTTATGATTACCCCACAGGATCTTATCGGCAGGATTTAATAAGATGAATGCGTTTACAAGTTTCCTAGCCAAACTAGGACAAGGCACACTGGATTTAACCAGTCAATTCGGACGCGGCACTTTTTTTATAGCGTCTTTGGTGCCGGCCGTGCCGTTTGCCTTTTTGCGCTTGGAGTTATTGATTAAGCAAATGTATTTTGCCGGGGTTTTATCCTTGCCAATTATCTTAACGGCCGGACTTTTTGTCGGTATGGTCTTGAGTTTACAAGGTTACAATGTCTTGGTGGATTACAATTCCGAAGAGGCTGTCGGTACTATGACGGCTTTGTCATTATTACGAGAGTTGGGGCCGGTGGTGGCGGCATTGTTATTTGCGGGGCGGGCTGGTTCTGCATTAACCGCAGAGATTGGCTTAATGAAATCAACTGAGCAGCTCTCAGCACTAGAAATGATGGCCGTTGACCCTTTAAAATTTGTTTTTGCCCCCCGCTTTTGTGCGGCCATTTTAATTTTACCGATGCTGTCATTGATGTTTATTGCCATGGGGATCTTGGGCGGATACTTAGTGGGTGTGGGTTGGTTGGGAATTGATGAAGGCGCTTTTTGGTCGCAAATGCAACAAAGTGTGGATTGGCAAGACGATGTGATGAATGGCGTTATTAAGTCAATTGCATTTGCCATTTTAATTGCCATGATTTCTTTGTATCAAGGCTATGATGCGACACCGACTTCTGAAGGGGTGAGTAGTGCGACTACCAAAACAGTGGTGCATTCTTCTTTAGGCGTCCTAGGGCTAGATTTTGTATTAACGGCATTGATGTTTAATTAGAATTAAGAGCGATAGTTAGGGAATAAAAATGACTCGTCAAAAAATAGTAGAAGTATGGGTAGGCGGTTTTGTCTTGTTTGCATTGGCTTCTTTAGTGGTCATTGCGTTAAAGGTGAGTAATTTTGAAGGCTTATCCGATAAGCCTACCTATCAAGTTAATGCACTTTTTAGCAATATTGGCGGCTTGAAAGAGCGCTCTCCTGTTAAAATCAGTGGTGTCGTGGTGGGGCGGGTTGAAAAGATTACCGTGGATCCAGTGACTTATCAGGCAAGGGTTACGATGAACATTGACACCGAGTTTAATGAGTTGCCAATTGATACTTCCGCCTCTATTTTAACCTCCGGATTGTTAGGGGATCAGTATATTGGTCTAACCCCGGGTGCGGATGACCTTTATCTAACGGAAGGCTCTCAGATAGATTTGGTACAACCCGCTTTGGTATTAGAAGAGCTTATTGGTCAATTTATTACTAAGTTTTCAAATAGTGGAGAGTAAGGATGCTTTTTAAAGGCCAACGAGTTATTCAACAGATGGTGTTGTTGTTGCTGTTATATTCAGCATCAACCCTGGCGGTTAACATTCCACAGGATGATCCGAAAAGATTGGTTCATGAGTTATCGCAATCGCTAGTTGATGCGATTGATGCCAATCGTCAAAAGTTTGAAGAAAATCCAAGTGAGATTAAGCGGTTTGCGGATGAGAATGTATTGCCTTATATTGATACCCCAAAAATGGCTCGCTATGTGATGGCGCAATTCTGGAAGCAAGCCTCGGAAGAACAGCAAAATGCTTTTGTTGAAGCTTTTACCAATACCTTATTACGCTCCTATTCAACCAGTATTTTAAAACTTAAAGTATCTAGGATGGTTGTATTGAATGCAATTGAAACGCATAAAGGGCGCGTATCGGTAGCAACCGAGGTGACTCAGAATGACGGTAATGTCACTAAAGTGGTCTATCGATTGTTTTTGAATGGCGATGACCAGAAATGGTATCTTTATGATGTGTCGATTGAGGGCGTCAGTATGCTGTTAAATTACCGTAAATCCTATGCTTCAGAATTTCAAAAGAAAGGCATTGATAACGTCATTGCTGCATTGCAAGAAAAAAATAGACAGTCTAATTTGATCGTCGGTGAGGAGTAAAGTTGTTCGTCGTCAACTTATCAACTGAGACAGCGGCTATTGTTGAAGGCTCTTTATTAAAGCTTTCGGGGAGTATCGGTATGGATTCGGTCGCTGGTCTGTATCGCCAAGGGCTGACTTCATTGGAGGATCCAATAGAGAAGGTGGATTGCCGAGCGATTACCTCTGGGGATTCTGCTTGCCTGGCTTTGCTATTGTTTCTTCAGTCAAAAATTGACACGCCTTTGATTCTCATTGGATTGCCACCGTCACTCAAGGTGTTGGTCGATTTGTATTGTTTGTCCGAATTGTTCTCATTTTCCGAAGACACAGCGTTATCAGCCTCTCATTAAGCTTTAAATCAGCATTAAAGCGCTTTTTAGTATCCGTTAAGGTTTTTATAAATTATGCATACCCCGGCCGTATCTTTTCAATCTGTTCATAAACAATATGGTGAGTTATCGGCGTTAAAGTCGATTTCTTTTGATGTCAGGCCTGGTTGTTTTTTTGGGCTTTTAGGCCCGAATGGAGCAGGAAAGTCGACTTTAATCAATACCATGGCAGGATTGGTTAAGCCGACTTCCGGCACGATTCAAGTTAATGGTCATGATGTGGTTAAAGATTATCGTCAGGCAAGGCGAACCTTGGGCGTTGTGCCTCAAGAACTTATTTCAGATCCCTTTTTTTCCATTCAAGATTTATTAACCATTCAAGGTGGTTATTTTGGATTAAAAGGGCGGGCGCAAGCCAAATGGATTGATGAGTTGCTGTCCCGCTTGGCTTTGTCAGACAAACGCAATGCATTAACGCATGAATTATCTGGCGGAATGAAGCGCCGAGTCTTGATTGCAATGGCGTTGGTGCACCAGCCACAGGTATTGGTGTTGGATGAACCAACCGCCGGGGTGGATGTTGACCTACGCAAAACGCTCTGGGAATTTACCAAAGATCTCCATAAAAAAGGCCATACCATTATTTTGACAACCCATTATTTAGAGGAAGCCGAAGCGTTATGTGAAGAGGTGGCCATTCTGAAGTCCGGTAATTTAAAAGCATTGGAAACCACCTCGGAATTAATTTCTCGCCATCAGTATCGTTATCTAAGAGTGATACCGTCTGCAACCCATCAATTTTTGGTCAATCAGCTTCCGGTTGTTTTGCAGCAGCGGTATGTCGAGCAGGATGTGAATGGCGTATTGTTTAGGTTGGAAAAGGACATGCCGTTGAATTCGATGTTAGGGTGGTTATCCGATGCGGGGTTTGATGTTCAAGATTTAACCAGTCGAAACGCCACCCTTGAAGAAGTGTTCTTAGACTTAACGGGCGAGGTGGAATAATGCAAATGAATTGGGTTGGTTGTTGGGCGCTCTTTATGAAAGAAGTTCGACGTTTTTACTCGGTCGCTGTACAAACCATTTTTGCTCCAGTGGTAGCTTCTTTATTGTATTTATTGATTTTTGGACAAGTCATAGAAGCTCGTATGGATGTTTATACGGGGTTAAGTTATAGTCAGTTCATTATCCCCGGTTTGGTGATGATGACGATTTTACAAAACGCCTTCTCAAATACATCGTCGAGTTTAATTCAATCGAAAATGCATGGTAATTTGACGTTTGTGATGCTCAGCCCAATTTCGCCTTTAGAACTGTATTTAGCCTTTGTGAGTGCATCCATCGTCCGTGGATTGGCTGTTGGATTGGGGGTTCTCGTTGTGGGTATTTGGGGGTTCGATATTGTATGGCAATCGCCGATGTGGATTTTGTTATTCGCTGTTTTAAGCGCTGCGGTGATGGGGGGCGTGGGGATGACCGCGGGTATTCTTGCTGATAAATATGATCATTTAGCCGCCTTTCAAAATTTTATTATCATTCCACTAACCTTTTTGAGTGGTGTGTTTTATTCAATTCACGCTTTGCCTGAGTTTTGGCAAGTATTTTCGCACTTTAATCCATTTTTCTATATGGTGGATGGTTTTCGGTTTGGGTTTTTTAATCAATCTGACGTGTCTGTGTTGTTCAGTTTAGCCATAACGGTATTGTTCTTGGTCGCAGTAACCGTGATTAACCTGATTTTATTATATAAAGGCGTTAAAATACGCCATTAAAAACAATAGTAGAGTTTTATTATGTCTCCAGAAAAAATTAAAGCCATGATTCAGGCGCAAATTAAAGATGCTCAAGTCGTCACGAGTGGTGAAGACTGTAATTTTGCAATTGAAGTCATCAGTTCTGATTTTGAAGGCAAAAGCCCACTACAGTGCCATCGTATGGTGAATGATATTTTTAAAGCGGAGCTTGAGTCCGGCGCATTGCATGCGTTATCCATCAAAACCCGATTGCCTGAGTCGTCTAAATAATGGATAAATTAGTCATTAAAGGCCCTTGCCAACTTTCAGGTGGGGTTCATATTTCTGGGGCTAAAAATGCTGCGTTGCCGATTTTGATGGGATGTTTATTAGCCGAAACGCCAGTCACCTTGTCAAATGTCCCCCACTTAAAAGATGTGACCACCACCATTCAGCTTTTGGCCACTATGGGTGTGGAAGTGATGTTTGATGAGTCGTTGAATATTGAAATTGATGCCTCAAACATTATCACTAAAGAAGCGCCTTATGAGTTGGTTAAAACCATGCGTGCTTCCATTTTGGCGATGGGGCCTTTATTAGCCAGATTTGGTGAGGCCAGAGTATCCTTGCCAGGTGGGTGTGCGATTGGTTCTCGCCCTGTTAATATTCATATTAAAGGTATGGAAATGATGGGCGCAGAAATTGAAGTGGAGCAAGGATATATTATTGCCAAAGCAGAGCGGCTAAGAGGTGCGGATATCACCATGGAGCCTGTGACCGTCACCGGAACTGAAAACCTGTTGATGGCCGCAGTGTTAGCCGAAGGCGAAACCATTTTAAGAAATTCGGCGATGGAACCGGAAGTATCTGATTTGGCGAATTTTTTGAATGCAATGGGCGCCAAAATATCAGGGATTGGATCCCCTACCTTGGTGATTGAAGGCGTGAAGCGGTTAGAAGGGGTTTCTTATCGGGTGATTCCTGACCGAATTGAGGCGGGTACCTATCTTGCCGCGGCGGCCTTAACAGCAAGTAAAGTCACCGTTAAGAGTGTGATTCCTGAGCATTTGAGTGCGGTGTTAGATAAGTTTTCTGAAGCGGGTGCTTTGATTGAAACAACCGAAGATACGATTACTCTGGATATGCGTGGCAGGAAACTGAAACCGGTGGATATCGTCACGGCTCCCTATCCAGGTTTTCCTACAGACATGCAGGCTCAGTTTGTGGTAATGAATTGTTTGGCAGAAGGTGAGGCCACAGTGGAAGAGACGATTTTTGAAAATCGTTTTATGCACGTTTCCGAATTGATTCGCATGGGCGCTTTGATTGATGTCGAAGGCAATACCGCCACAACCCATGGTGTGGATCAATTGATCGGTGCGCCAGTGATGGCTACGGATTTAAGAGCCTCTGCAAGTTTGATTTTAGCGGGCTTGGTTGCTGAGGGTGAGACGGTTGTTAGTCGCATTTATCATATTGATCGGGGGTATGAACTGATTGAAGAGAAATTCCATAAACTGGGCGCCCATATTTACCGAGCAAATTAATCCCTGAAACCAAATAAAATGAAGATTGAATCATGACAGACCAACTGACCATTGCTTTATCAAAAGGGCGGATTTATCAAGATACCTTACCGTTATTAGAAGCGGCAGGTATTTTGCCTTTAGAAGATCCCAATAAGTGTCGAAAATTAATTATTGCGACCAATCATCCCCATATTCGATTGCTCATCGTACGGGCAACCGATGCACCAACTTATGTTGCGCATGGCGCTGCAGATTTAGGTGTCGCGGGTAAAGATGTGTTGATGGAAGCGTCTTCTGATAATTTGAATGAATTGCTGGATTTGCAAATTGCTAAATGTCGATTGATGGTTGCAGGGCCGAAAGAAAATAAGCCGCATGGACATCGCTTGAAAATAGCGACCAAGTATATTCAGTCAGCCAAATCCTATTACGCAGCAAAAGGCGAGCAGGTTGATTTGGTAAAATTATATGGTTCGATGGAAATCGCGCCTTTAATTGAGTTAGCCGATAAAATTGTTGACTTAGTGGATACAGGCAATACGCTTAAGGCGAATGGCTTAGTGCCGGAAGAGCATATTGCCGATATCAGTTCTCGGTTGATTGTGAATGAGCATGCCTATAAGACCAAGTTTCATCAAATAAATGAGATTGTTGAAAAACTTAGATCGGCGATCTGACGGTATAGAGGAATAAAAAGATGTTAAATATTAAAAAAATTTCTGCCAATGCAGAGGGCTTTGAAGCGCAATTAGATACCCTATTGGCTTGGGAAACCGTTTCCAATGAATCGGTCAATGTTATTGTTAAAGAAATCCTAAAAGCAGTCCGTGAAAAAGGGGATGCCGCATTATTAGAGTATACGGCTAAATTCGATCGTTTAACGCTAACGAGTGCAGACCAGTTAGAGATACCACAGGCTGAATTGAAAGCTGCATTAGCACGCATTCCTGAAGATCAACGCAATGGCCTTGAGTTTTCTGCCGAACGGGTGAAAGCTTATCACCAAAGACAGGTTTCGCAATCTTGGTCTTATGTTGAAGCGGATGGAACTTTATTAGGTCAACAGGTGACGTGTTTGGATCGTGTCGGGCTTTATGTTCCGGGTGGCAAAGCCGCCTATCCATCTTCCGTGATTATGAATGCCATGCCTGCAAAAGTAGCCGGTGTTAAAGAGTTGATTATGGTTGTCCCAACGCCTGATGGAGAAGTCAATGATATGGTCTTGGCTGCCGCTGCGATTTGTGGTGTTGACCGTGTGTTTACATTGGGCGGCGCACAAGCGGTTGCTGCATTGGCTTACGGTACAGAAACCGTGCCGGCGGTTGATAAAATTGTGGGGCCTGGTAATATTTTTGTGGCGACAGCGAAAAGAGAAGTTTTTGGAACCGTGGGCATTGATATGATTGCGGGGCCTTCTGAAATCTTAGTTTATTGTGATGGACAAACAAACCCGGACTGGATTGCTATGGACTTATTCTCGCAGGCGGAGCATGATGAGGACGCGCAATCCATTTTGGTGACTGAAAATGAAGTCTTTGCAGATCAAGTTATTGATAGTATGAATCGTCTTATCACCACTTTACCTCGTGCAGATATTATTGCCAAAGCCATTAATGATCGGGGTGCGGTGATTGTGGTTCAAGATGAAGCGCAAGCGATAGACATGATTAATAAGATTGCCCCGGAGCATTTAGAGCTATCAATAGAAGATCCCGAAGCTTTATTGCCTAAAATTCGTCATGCCGGTGCGATTTTTATGGGGCGCTATACCGCTGAAGCCTTGGGGGACTATTGTGCAGGGCCCAATCACGTATTACCAACATCACGAACCGCTCGCTTTTCTTCACCATTAGGTGTGCCTGATTTTCAAAAGCGATCTAGCTTGATTATGTGTTCTGCTGAAGGAGCCAACGGCTTAGGAACAGTGGCCGGTGTTTTGGCCGATGGAGAAGGTTTGCACGCGCATGCCGCTTCAGCGCGTTATCGTGTTAAGCCGTAAGATTGATCGGTTGAATCATAAACCCATAAAAAATGACCAGGCCTGGTCATTTTTTTTACCTAAAGACCTTAGGAGAAAGGATGCAGATTGACGCACTCGTTAAATATTTAAATGATTTTTTACAGGTTGCAGCGTTTAAAGATTATACCCCGAATGGCTTGCAAGTTTCGGGCAAACAAGATGTGCATACAATTGTCACTGGCGTGACGGCTTGCCAAGCTTTGATTGATGCGGCTATTGAGCAGGATGCAGATGCAATGATTGTTCATCATGGCTTTTTCTGGAAAAATGAACCGCTCCCGATCGTTGGAATGAAGCAAAAACGCATTAAAAGCCTGTTGATGAATGACATAAACTTGTTGGGTTATCACTTGCCGTTGGATGCGCATCCACAAGTCGGAAATAATGCCCAGTTGGCTAAGCAATGGGGGCTTGAAGATATCACGCCGGATTCTGGTTTGATTCGCTTAGGGAAGCTGGTTGAGCCAGTGACAATAGACCGTTTTATTCGACGCGTTGAACACACATTACAGCGGCCTCCTTTGCATCTTCCGGGCGGCCCAGAGAAGATCAATACCGTGGCTTGGTGTAGTGGCGGGGCACAAGGTGGAATACAAACGG
The DNA here is from genome assembly GCA_002779995.1 of Piscirickettsiaceae bacterium CG07_land_8_20_14_0_80_44_28. GTDB lineage: Bacteria > Pseudomonadota > Gammaproteobacteria > Thiomicrospirales > Thiomicrospiraceae > Hydrogenovibrio. Next base: position 18,128 of record PEWX01000052.1, on the reverse strand, counting down.
CAATCGATTGGCAAGCAGATGTTTATATTAGTGGAGAAGTGTCAGAGCAAACAACTCACCTAGCAACGGAAAGCGGAATTCATTATTTGGCTGCCGGTCATCATGCAACGGAAACCTTTGGTGTTGAAGCGCTTGGGCAGCATTTGGCACAAAAGTTTTCATTAGATGTAAAATTTATCAATATTCCCAACCCCGTTTAGTACTTTAAATCAGGGCTTATTGGTTTAGAAGAATAACAACATATTTTATTTAGGTTATTGATAATAAAGTGTTTATTTTTTACTTATGGCTGCTTATAAAATATTTTTTAAGGTATGGGAAAAAATATTGATGTTTTCCGTTAGAAGCCTTTGGTATGATGTTTAGCCTGAATTTACCAATAAAAACCAATGCTGGTGAAATTGCTTAGGTAATCAGTGTCAATCTTGATTAATTAAAAAAATAATATTAGACAAAAGAGGAAGTCTCTATGTCGTCCAATGAGCAACAAGACGTGAAAAATTTAACCCGCCGCAAGGTTCTAACGGCTGCCACTGGTGTGGTCGGTGCAGCGGGAGCAACTTTTTTGGCCGTTCCGTTCGTGAGTTCGTGGCAGCCAAGTGAAAAAGCAAAAGCAGCAGGTGCTCCTGTTGAAGCTGACTTGAGCCAAATGCAACCCGGGCAGATGTTAACTGTTTCATGGAGAGGCAAGCCTGTTTGGATTGTCAAGCGGACATCAAGAATGTTGGAACTATTGCCAACGCTGAATGCAAACTTGCGTGATCCTCAATCCGAATCATCTGATCAGCCTGCTTATTGTAAAAATACGTTCCGCTCTACCAAAGAGGAGTATCTCGTCGTCATTGGGATTTGTACTCACCTTGGTTGTGCGCCTTTATACCGACCTGCGGAAAAGTCGGCAGACATGGGCGATGATTGGAAAGGGGGGTTTTTCTGTCCCTGCCATGGTTCAACTTACGATCTAGCTGGACGTGTGTTCCAAGGGGTTCCTGCACCTAAGAATTTGGAAATTCCACCATATCGTTATTTATCTGACTCGGTTATTCGCATCGGCGAAGACCCTGAAGAAGGAGTGGCTTAATGCAAACCCAGGAAAATAAACCACAAAATTCATTGTTGGCTTGGATTGATGCACGTTACCCATTAGTCAGCACGTGGAATCTACATGTCGGCCAATATTATGCACCCAAAAACTTTAACTTTTGGTATTTCTTTGGATCACTTGCGCTGTTGGTTTTAGTGAACCAGATATTGACAGGTGTTTGGCTTACCATGAGCTTCAAACCTAGTGCAGTAGAGGCTTTTAACTCAGTCGAATATATCATGCGAGATGTCGAATGGGGATGGTTGATTCGATATTTGCATTCAACGGGCGCTTCTGCTTTCTTTATTGTAATTTATTTACATATGATGCGTGGCTTGCTCTATGGATCCTATAAAAACCCAAGAGAACTCATCTGGCTGATTGGGATGTTATTGTTCTTAGTATTGATGGCTGAAGCCTTTATGGGGTATTTATTACCTTGGGGTCAAATGTCCTTCTGGGGGGCTCAGGTTATTATCTCGCTGTTTGGTGCCATTCCTGTGATTGGACCGGACTTGGCGGTGTGGATTCGTGGCGATTTTGTTATCTCAGATGCCACGCTTAACCGCTTCTTTGCCTTACACGTTATTGCACTGCCTTTAGTGCTTATTATTTTAGTCTTTATGCATATCGTGGCGCTTCATCAAGTAGGTTCGAATAACCCGGATGGTGTTGAGATTAAAAAGTATAAGAATGATCAAGGACTACCGATTGATGGTATTCCATTTCACCCTTACTACTCGGTGAAGGATTTATTTGGAACCTCTGTTTTCTTGTTCTTCTTTGCGGTGGTGGTCTTTTATATGCCGGAAGGGGGCGGTTATTTCCTGGAAAAACCTAACTTTGAACCTGCTAATCCATTGAAAACACCTGATCATATTGCGCCTGTTTGGTATTTCACACCTTTCTACGCCATTTTAAGAGCCGTGCCTGATAAATTATTAGGGGTTGCTGCAATGGGGGGCGCCATCGCGGTATTGTTTGCAATGCCTTGGTTAGATCGTTGTAAAGTTAAATCCATTCGTTATAGAGGGGTTTCTTACAAGATCTTATTGACTATGTTGGTGGTGAGTTTTGTTGTTTTAGGGTGGCTGGGAACGCAACCCGCTACGCCTGAATTAACTAAGTTAGCCCGTATCTTTACGGCAGCTTATTTCTTATTTTTTATTATTCTGCCATTTACATCTGTAAGTGAAAGAACCAAACCTGTACCAGAGAGGGTGAGCTAAATGAAAAGATTCTTTTCGATTTTAACACTTCTAATTGCACTTCCTGGGGTGGTATTTGCATCGGGTGGCCATCAGCCGGAATTGGAAAAAGCGAATAATAGCTTAGCGGATAAGGACTCATTACAACGTGGTGCCGTGTTGTTTTCAAATTATTGTATGGCGTGTCATTCGGTGAAATATATGCGTTATAACCGAATAGCTCGTGACATTGGTTGGGATGATGATACCGTGGTCGCTAAGATGTCCAAAGGTACTGCTAGAGTCGTTGATAATGTTGAAACCAGAATGATGCCCGGTGTGGGACAGCAAGTTTTGGGTAAAACCCCGCCAGACTTGTCTTTGATGGCGCGATTAAGAGGCACAGATTATATTTACAGTTTCTTAAGAGGGTTTGAATTAGATGAAACCACCGGTGAATGGGACAATAAGCTCCTTCAGGGGACATCTATGCCACATGTTTTAGAAAACATGCAACGTCATTTCAAGCCAGAAGACTATGTGCAGTCTACCCGTGATATTGCGAACTTCCTTGAGTATGTTGGTGAGCCTGCCAAACTACAGCGTTATGATTTAGGTTGGAAGGTGTTAGCCTTTTTATTCCTATTAATTATCTTGACGTATCTATTGAAAAAAGAATATTGGCGTGATGTTAAGCATTAATAGTCAATTAAATTAAATAATAAAGCCCGCTTTGCGGGCTTTTTTGTTGGAAAAGACCATGGCAAAAAAATCGAAATCGGCTTATGTTTGCACGGAATGTGGTGCAGATTACGCCCAATGGCAAGGTCAATGTATGGCCTGTGGGGAATGGAATACGCTTAAAGAATTCAAAGTATCCTCCAACAAGGCAAGTTCGAGGCAAAAAACGAGCGGCTATAGTGGTGCTTCAGAAAAAAAGGTGTATTCTGTTCGTGACGTTTCATTATCTGAAGTCCCCAGAATTGATTCAGGTTTGGATGAATTGGATCGTGTTTTAGGCGGTGGAATTGTCCCTGGTTCGGTTGTTTTGGTTGGTGGCGACCCGGGGGTTGGAAAGTCGTCGTTGCTGTTGCAGGTATCGTGTTTATTAAGCCAACGACATCCGGTTTTATATGTGACGGGGGAAGAGTCCTTGCAACAAGTCGCCATGCGTGCAAAACGTATGGAATTGCCTGATGATGCCTTAAGGTTGTTAACAGAGACCGATGTTGAGTCGATCGTTGTGGCGGCAGAAAATGAAAAGCCAAAGGTGATGATTATTGATTCCATTCAAACAATGCAGTTGGCCGAAGTGTCTAGTGCAGCGGGAGGCGTTTCACAAGTAAGGGAATCAACGGCTTATTTAACACGTTTTGCCAAACAAAATAATGTGATGATCTTTTTAGTTGGTCATGTTACCAAGTCGGGTGAAGTTGCCGGGCCAAGAGTTTTGGAGCATATTGTCGATTCGGTGTTATTTTTAGAAGGTCAATCCGATAGCCGCTTTAGAACCTTAAGAGCGATAAAAAACCGATTTGGTGCGGTTAACGAACTGGGTGTGTTTGCCATGACCGATAAGGGCATGAAGCAGATAAAAAACCCGTCGGCCATTTTTTTATCACGCGCGGAAGCACCCTCTCCAGGATCGGTGGTCATGGTTTTATGGGAAGGATCCAGACCACTTTTGGTGGAAATTCAAGCATTAGTGGATGAATCCCCCTATGGGGCACCGAAAAGAGTGACGGTTGGTTTGGATTATAATCGTATGGCCATGTTGCTGGCCGTGTTGCATCGGCATGCGGGTGTTCAGGCGAATGACCAGGATGTCTATGTTAATGTGGTGGGCGGCGTTAAGGTTTCGGAAACCAGCGCAGATCTAGCTGTATTGTGTGCTGTTATATCGAGTTTGAAAAACAAATTGCTTGCTCAGGATTTAATTGTTTTTGGCGAAGTGGGTTTATCGGGTGAAATTCGCCCGGTTTCCAGCGGGCAAGAGCGTATTTTTGAAGCGGTTAAGCATGGCTTTAAACGTGCCATTGTCCCTATGGCAAATGTTCCAAAGGGTGGGGTTCCCGGGATGGCGATACAAGGCGTAACAACCTTACATCAGGTATTAAGTCTGCTGTAGTTTTTTAACCAGGCCTGGTTAAATTGGCTTAGGATTTTTCGATATTGTTGAGATATTGCCGCCAAGCTTTAAATAGCCTTGGCGTGGTTGCGGCAACAGCCGATCTTTTTGAAATGTCATTGCAAAAAACAGCATCCCCCTCTAGGCTGCTACTTTGCCCGCCGGCTTCTTCTAAAATGAGCCAGCCAGCTGCATAATCCCAAATATTTTGTGCACCATGGCAATAGACCTGACCGCGACCTGTGGCAATCCAGCACCAGTCTAACGCCACCGACCCCACACTTCTTTGCGAGGCATAGGGTGGGTGTTCTATCAGTTTTTGTGCGAGGGGTAATTTCAAACGCTTAAAATCGATAATGCCAATACATTGTTTAAGCTCAGATTGCCAACAACTGGCAGCCAGTGGCTGATCATTTAGTTCAGCGCCCAAACCTTGACGAGCAGCAAACAGCTCTTCCCGCACCGGATCATAAATAAGGCCGGCGACCACTTTGCCGTTAATAATGAGGGCTAAAGAAACACTGAAAAATGGGATGCCGCTGGCAAAGTTGCTGGTGCCATCCACTGGGTCTAATATCCAACAGCCTTGTTGAGCATGTAGGGCTGCTTTCTGTGTTTGTATTGGGGATTCTTCTCCGAGAAAACTGAATGCTGGCCACTGTTGCTGTAGAAATGCTTGAGTTGCTTTTTGCATTTCAGTGTCAGCTTCAGTTAATAAGCTACCATCTGCTTTTCTTTCGGCGGTGATTTTTTCAAATCGGGACAACACCTCTCGTTTGGCAAGTCTTATCATGCCTTGTTTAAGGGTTTGCCACTGCGTTTCTTGGGTGAAAATAGACATGCCTAACCTTTTATTTAAATCGAAGGGACGGATCAATCTCTTTAAGTTTTATCTGTTCAATGGCGTGATTCGATGTTTCTACGACTTCTATTGTATAGTTGCCAATTTTGAGGCAGGTGCCTTCAGCCGGAAGGGTCTCAAGTTCTTCTTGAATCAAACCGTTTAATGTTTTCGGGCCATCCGTGGGTAGGTCAAACTGATAGGTTTTATTCACATCACGAATGAATTCAGAGGCATCAAAGGTAATTGAGCCGTCTTTGTGCGTTTTAATGGTGTTAAAAATCTTTTCACGGTTATCCGTCGTGAACTTGCCAACGATTTCTTCCAAAAGGTCTTCCAGTGTCAGTAGCCCTTGAAGATTGCCGTATTCATCAACAATTAAAGCCATATGTCGTTTATGTTTATTAAATTTAGATAGCTGAATATTCAAAGTGGTCGTTTCCGGAATAAAATAGCCAGGCCTGGTCGCTTTTATAATGTCCTTTAAGGAGAGATTAGGTTTCGTTAATATGGGTAGCATTTTGCGTAAATTAATGATGCCAATCAGTTCATCATCCATATTGTCACGGTAAACCGGAATGCGCGTAAATGGCGATTTCATAATGCGTTTTACGATCGTATCCAGTGGCTCATTGACATCAATACCGTAAATATCTTGTTTTGGAATCATCACATCTTCAACGGTAATGGTTTCAAGTTGCATAATACCCGTCAGCATGCTGCGATAATGTTTTGGCAGTCGACCCGTGGCTTCATTGATTAAGGTTTGTAGTTCCTCTTTGCTTAAAGCATGTTGATCGCTGTCTTGATGTTTGACCTTGACACCAAAAAGTCGTAGAAAATTATTGGCGAAAAAGTTCACAAACCAAACCAGTGGTGACAGAAGCTTTAACAGCGGATCAAGCACATAGGCGGCAGGAAAGGCAATTTTTTCAGGGTAGAGTGCCGCTAAGGTTTTCGGCGCCACCTCAGCAAAAATTAAAATAACCAAGGTCAATATCCCGGCGGCCAGTGCAATACCCGCTTCACCCATCAGGCGCATGGCGATAATGGTGGCAATAGAAGATGCAAAGATATTGACAAAATTATTACCCAGTAAAATAACCCCGAGTAAGCGGTCGGGCTTTTTAAGGAGTTTTTGCGCTTTGATGGCACCTTTATGACCTTGTTTCACTTTGTGTTTAAGGCGGTACTTATTTAGCGCCATCATTCCAGTTTCGGAACTGGAAAATAAGGCAGATAAAATCACCATCAAACCAAGGATGATAAAGAGTACAGAAATAGGCAGACTGTTCAAAATGACATTTTTATAGAGTGAATCGAAAGAGAATTATAACGATAAAACCTCTGCGCCGCAAAGTTTTGGCACAGCCAATGAATGGCTAGTGACCTCTTAAAGTAGAATCAGAATCGCTTCGGTTCCGATATAGCTTAAGATTAGGAGAAAATAAGCCCACAGAATGTAATAAGCCGCTTTTTGTCCTCGCCAACCAAAACGGAAGTGCCCGAACAGTAATAGCCCATAAGTCAACCAGGCAAGGATGGCAAAAAAAGTTTTATGGACGAGGTGCTGAGCAAATATATCTTCTAGAAAAAACACCCCGCTGAGTAAGGCAAAACTTAAAAAGATAAAGCCGATTAATACCATTTGAATTAAGGTTTTTTCCATGACCTGTAATGGCGGCAGGTTTTTGAATAGGGTGGTCAGTTGGCGTTTTTGAAAACGCCTTTCTTGAACGGCATAGAGGGCTGCCTGAGCCGCAGCCAACCCCATAATGCTGTAAGCCGTGATCGAAATGAGTACATGGCTGCCTAAGGCATAAGGGAGTGGATGGCCTTCAAAACCTAATATTGGCGCCAAGGTCGTGACTGCTGACATAGGGAAAATAAAAATTCCCAGGTTCTCAGTCGCTTTATTAATATTGGTAATTAATAACACCATAACGGCAATCCAACTAATTAACGATAAGCCCATCCCTAAGTTAAAACTAATCGTGTTTTCAATGATTAGGTTATGAGAAAAGGAGAACAGGTGAAACGTTGCTGCTGCAATAGCTAAAATCAATAAGTTGGAACGATTGAATGTTTGCTCAGATTGTGGGGAACGATCTTGTTTGAATCTTTGCCATAAAAGTCGGGTTGTAAAAAGATACAACAAACATGAAATAATCGCAGCGAGTGTGCTAATGACCATCTTAATCCTTTAACCAAAGTTGAAAATACTGAATATAACCGCAAACGGTCAAGCTTTGTCAGACGATTCTTAAAAGAATTTTGGCGTCCTTTAGCTATTTAAATCATAAAGACTTATAATATCGAAAATTCAAAGTAAATGAAATGAAATTAACGGAAACATCAGGCTTTACCTTGTAAAGTCTGGGGGAAATTGTGTAGGAATAAATATGTTTGATAGTTTATCGGATCGTTTGACGAAATCATTTAAAGCCATAACCGGTCAGGGGCGTCTAACTGAAGCCAATATCAAGGATGCGTTAAGAGATGTTCGTCGAGCACTGTTAGAAGCAGATGTGGCTTTAAGCGTGGTAAAAACCTTTATTGACCAAGTCCAACAAAGAGCCATTGGTCAGGAAGTTTCAACCAGCTTAAATCCCGGCCAAGCCTTTATCAAAATCGTCCGTGAACAATTAACCCAAGTAATGGGTGAAGAAGCGGCACCGCTTAATTTTAATGTGGAACCGCCAGCGATTATTATGGTGGCAGGTTTGCAAGGTGCGGGTAAAACCACCTCGGTTGCGAAGCTAGCACGTTGGCTACAAGCGCATGACAAGAAAAAAGTGATGGTCGTTTCCGCAGATGTTTATCGGCCTGCTGCGATTAAGCAGCTTGAAACGCTTGCGAGCCAAGTGGATGTTAAGTTCTTCCCGTCGTCAGCAGACCAGGATCCAGTCGAAATTGCCAAATCCGCTCATGCTGAAGCGAAAAGACAATTTATGGATGTGCTGATTTTAGATACAGCGGGACGCATGCACATTGATGAAGATATGATGCAAGAAATCAAGCGTTTGCACCAGGCCATCAAGCCGATTGAAACGCTATTTGTGGTCGATGCGATGACTGGGCAAGATGCCGCCAATACCGCGAAAGTATTCAACAATGTCTTGCCACTCACCGGGGTGATCTTAACGAAGACGGACGGGGATGCACGAGGGGGGGCAGCCTTGTCTATTCGTCAAATTACCGGTAAGCCGATTAAGTTTATCGGTGCGGGTGAAAAAACCGATGCATTGGAATCTTTCCACCCGGATCGTATGGCCGGGCGGATTTTGGGGATGGGCGATGTTCTCAGTTTGATTGAGGAAGCTGAAAGTAAAATCGACCAAAAGAAAGCTCAAAAATTTGCCAAGAAAATCCAAAAATCGGGTCAGTTTGATTTGGAGGATTTTTTGGAACAATTGCAGCAAATCAATAGCATGGGCGGCGTCAGCGGCCTAATCGGTAAAATGCCTGGAATGGGACAGATGAAAGGACAGATTAACGATCAGGCAGTTGAAAAAGACTTTAAACGATTAGAAGCAATTATTTATTCGATGACCCGACAGGAAAGAGCCCATCCAGCCATTATAAAAGGGTCGCGTAAAAAACGGATTGCCAATGGTTCTGGTACCCAAGTGCAAGATATTAATAAGCTGATGAAACAATTCACGCAAATGCAAAAAATGATGAAGAAGGTTTCAAAAGGCGGTATGAAAAATATGATGCGAGGCATGGCTGGCAAAATGCCCGGTATGGGTGGAATGCTACCACCCGGCATGAAGTAAAGACTCGCGAAACCCCGTTAAAGCCGCCCAGGCCTGGGCGGTTTTTTGTTTTAAGTGGGCTAAATATCTCTAAAAGAGGTTTCAGTCCAATGCTTTATTTGACCATGAGCCAGTAAAGCGTCATCTGCATCAACCATCACCGGATTCGTTACCAGCTCTAGCAGCGGGATGTCATTATGCGAATCCGAATAAAAATAGCTGTCTTTTAAATCTAATGGCTGATGGGCTAGCCATTCTTGTAGTCGAGTCACTTTGCCGTGTTGAAATGACGGCGTGCCAACCACTTCGCCGGTAAAGCGATTGTCTTTAATTTCAGGATCGGTGCCAATCAGCGCATCGATGCCATACAGATCGGCAATAGGGCGAGTTACAAAAGAATTGGTGGCAGTGATGATTAGCAGTTGATCGCCTTGCCGTCTATGTTGATCAACAATCGATTGTGCTTTGTTCTGATAAATAGGCAGGATATATTGGTGCATAAAGGTTTTGCGCCAAGCGATCAGTGTTTCCATCGGGTGAGAGGTTAAAGGCGCGAGTGAAAACCGTTGATACGCCATAATGTCCAAAGTTCCCGCTTGGTAGTCGGCATAGAAGGCATCATTGCATTTTTCAAAGTGCTCTGCATCCACTGCATGTTGTTCAATTAAAAATTTCCCCCAAAGATAATCACTGTCGCCGTGGATTAAAGTATTATCCAAATCAAAAATTGCTAACGCCATGCTATTCCTTTCCAATCGCTGTCAAAATAATAGATAGTTTACCTGAGCACTTAGCCAGGAAATGAGGATTTCATAACAGTTTTTTTAGTTTTTTAAGTTTATTTTCGGTTTAATTGGAAAAGAGATTGAAAGAAAAGCCTATTTTTTGCAATAATTATAATAATTAAAGCGAATATTTAAAGGCTCAATATGAAGAACACTGAACTGAAAAAGGGACAGGTGTGATTGATGAAAATGGGTATCGGCCAAATGTCGGTATTATTATTGTCAATAAAGAGGGCAAGCTCTTTTGGGGGAAACGAATCTATCAAGATGCTTGGCAATTCCCCCAAGGCGGCATGCGTGAAAACGAAACTCCGCAACAAGCTGTTTTTAGAGAACTGAAAGAAGAGGTCGGCTTAGACCCCTCCGATGTTCGAGTCTTAGGTCGCACTGAAGATTGGGTGACCTATGATTTGCCGAAACATTTAATCCGCCATTACAGCGAACCGGTATGTGTCGGACAAAAGCAAATTTGGTTTTTGCTGGGCTTGCTGTCGGACGACAGTAAGATTGACCTGAACTGTCATGAAACCCCTGAATTTGAAGGGTGGAGATGGGTGGAATACTGGATTCCCGTCCAAAAAGTGGTTTCCTTTAAACAAGCGGTTTACCACCAAGCCCTAACCGAATTAGAAGACTATTTGCATAAGTTTTGGTTAAAAAACCTGACTTAACACCAATCTGTTAAGCTTTTGGGACACAACACTCAATTTAAGCCTTGCTTGGATTTGGGTAGTGCACCTATTGCTGTAAACTGCTATAAACGGTTTCATTTTCTTTCTGTTGCGCCCGCCAAAAAGCCTGCTTTGTTGGGCAAACCAAACAAAAAATGTTATTATGCGTCAGCATTTAATGAACTCAGAAGGTAAGTGGAATCCTTTGTTTGCACTCTGCCGGGTTCTAACGTTTTGGAAATACTAAGTAGCTGGAAACCAGAGCTGTTATGTCGGCGACAGTGGTAAGAACTACTCGCTGTTGAATGACTTTAGGGAAACCCAGCCCCTGAAGCAGGCTTGAACCAACCAAAGAGGTTAAATTTATGAACGATAAGTTCGTTGATCAAGATCCACAAGAAACACAAGAGTGGCTTGATGCCCTAGAAGCGATAGTCTCCTATGAAGGCTCCGACAAGGCGCAACATATCATTAGCACCTTAATCGAAAAAGCGCGTGTCCATGGTATCGATATTCCCTATTCTGCAAATACCCCATACATCAACACCATTGCCCCTGAAGAACAGGCGAACTATCCCGGAAATGTGGATATTGAACGAAGAATGCGTGCGCTATTACGTTGGAATGCGATGGCAATGGTTTCAAGAGCCAATAAATACACCAGCGTGGGTGGGCACATCGCATCCTATGCATCGAGTTGTACGCTTTATGAAGTGGGTATGAATCACTTTTTTAAAGGGCCGAAGCATGAGCAAGGCGCTGATATGGTATTTTTCCAAGGCCATACTGCGCCTGGCATGTATTCACGTTCTTATATGGAAGGGCGTTTAGAAGCGGATCAACTGAGAAATTACCGTCAAGAAGTCGATGGTAACGGCTTATCCTCCTATCCACATCCTTGGTTAATGTCTGATTATTGGCAATTCCCGACCGTTTCAATGGGGTTGGGGCCGCTAATGGCGATTTACCAAGCGCGCTTTATGAAATACATGAATGCACGTGGTTTAGCGTCAACGGAAGGTCGTAAAGTTTGGGCTTTCTTAGGCGATGGCGAAATGGATGAGCCGGAATCTCGCGGTGCTTTACAATTGGCGAAGCGTGAAAAACTCGATAACCTGATTTTTGTGATCAACTGTAATCTGCAACGTTTAGATGGCCCTGTTCGGGGTAATGACAAAATCATTCAAGAATTAGAAGGCGTGTTCCGTGGTGCGGGCTGGAATGTCATCAAAGTGATTTGGGGTTCCGGTTGGGATCGCTTACTCTCAAAAGATATCACCGGCAAGCTGATTGAGCGTATGGGTGAAGTGGTTGATGGTGAATATCAAGCCTATAAAGCCAAAGACGGTGCCTTCGTTCGTAAACACTTCTTCGGCAAATACCCGGAAACGGCCGAACTGGTCGCTGACATGACCGATGATGAGATTTTTCGTCTGACTCGTGGTGGTCATTCACCGCGTAAGATTTACAATGCCTATAAGCGTGCTTCTGAAACCAAAGGTCAACCAACCGTCATTTTAGCCAAAACGGTAAAAGGTTATGGCATGGGGCAATATGGAGAAGCGGCTAACACCGCGCACCAACAGAAAAAATTAGACCTAGATGGCTTGAAATACTTCCGAGATCGTTTTTCAGTGCCGATTTCTGATGAAGAACTGGAGAAAGACATTCCGTTTCACCGTCCTGAAGAAGGTTCCGATATCGCGGTTTATATGAAAGAACGTCGCGAAGCCTTGGGCGGTAGCCTGCCTTCTCGTAGTGATCATGCAGAGCCGTTACCTGTGCCGGATTTATCGGCTTTCAAAATGCTGACAGAAGGTACGGAAGACCGTGAAATGTCAACGACGATGGCGTTTGTTCGTATTATCTCAATCTTATTAAGAGATAAAAAAATTGGGCCGCGTTGTGTACCGATTATCCCCGATGAAGCGCGTACTTTCGGCATGGAAGGGCTATTCCGCCAAGTGGGTATTTATGACCCGGCCGGTCAGCTTTATGAACCAATGGATTCAGACCAATTGATGTGGTACAAAGAATCTGCTAACGGTCAAGTTTTCCAAGAAGGGATTAACGAAGCCGGTGCCATGTCCAACTGGATCGCCGCTGCAACTGCCTATGCCAATTATGGTGTGAGCATGGTGCCTTTCTATATTTACTACTCGATGTTTGGTTATCAGCGTATCGGGGATTTAGCCTGGGCAGCCGGGGATTCTCGCGCACGTGGTTTCTTAATGGGTGGAACAGCAGGTCGTACCACGCTAGAAGGGGAAGGACTACAGCATCAAGATGGTCATAACTTAATCCAGTTTGACCATGTGCCAAACTGTCTTTCTTATGACCCAACCTTTGCTTATGAAATGGCGGTGATTATTCGTGATGGTATTAAACGGATGTTTAATGAAAAAGAAGACGTTTATTATTACATCACCTGTATGAATGAAAACTATTCGCACCCTGCGATGCCGGAAGGCTCGGAAGAAGGGATTCTAAAAGGCCTTTATGCCTTTAAGAAATCCACTGCGAAGCATAAAAACAAAGTGCAGTTGATGGGCTCCGGTACGATTTTCCGTGAAGTGATTGCCGCAGCAGAACTGTTGGAATCTGATTGGAAAGTGGCTGCTGATATTTGGGCGGCACCGAGTTTCAATCTATTGCGTCGTGATGGCATTGAAACCAACCGTTGGAATATGATGCACCCAACTGAAAAACCAAAAGTATCCTATTGTGAGGCGACTTTATCCGGTGCAAAAGGCCCTTTTATCGCTGCGACCGATTATATTCGCGACTATCCAAACCGGATTCGTGAATATGTTCCCGGTGAATTCTATGTGCTAGGGACGGATGGCTTTGGCCGTTCGGATACCCGTGAGCAATTGCGTAAGTTCTTTGAAGTGAACCGTTATTATGTGGTCGTTCAAGCGTTAAAAGCCTTGGCAGATGCTGGCAGCATTAAAGCGGAAGTGGTTCAGCAAGCCATTGAAAAATATGATTTGGATGCTGAAAAAACCTATCCCGTTCATGCTTAAATAGGACAAATCAATAATTACCTAACTTCGCTACCGCTAATCGGTAGCGTCAGAATTTACATTCAACTTGGCACAAAAAGTCAGGTTGAAGTTTAACAAGGAATGAAATGACATGGCTAACCAGCAAATTAATATCCCGGATATCGGTGATTTTGATGCAGTCGAAGTTATTGAAGTTTTAGTCGCTGTCGGCGACGAAGTCGCGGTTGACGATTCATTGCTCACGCTAGAATCAGACAAAGCAACCATGGAAATTCCAGCACCTTATGCTGGTAAGATTACCAAAGTCATGGTTAATGTCGGCGACAAAGTCAGTGAAGGCACCACGGTTTTTGAAATTGAAGCCGCAGAAGCATCTGCCGAAGCCGAGCCAGCCGAAAGCGCTGCGCCAGCTGAACCGAAACAGGAATCTGCCCCATCGGCGGCGCCTCAGCCAAAAGCTGAGCAGCCTGCGCCAGCCCCAATGCCTTCGCCAACCGCGCAAGCCTTAACCAAACCGATTAATGCCCAATCAATGGGTGCAACGTCTCATGCATCGCCATCGGTCAGAGCCTTTGCCCGTAGATTGGGTGTCGATTTAACCTCAGTAACGGGGTCTGGTCCAAAAGGGCGTATTCAGCAAACGGATGTCGAAGCGGCCATTAAAGCCGTTATGCAAGGCAATGCGGGTGCCGCATCTGCTCAAGGCGGTATGGGCATTCCATCCGTGCCCGAAATCGACTTCAGCCAGTTTGGTGAAACCGAAACGGTTGAATTGGGTCGTATCAAGAAAATCTCCGGTAAGTTCCTACAAACCAGTTGGTTGAACGTGCCACATGTTACCCAGTTTGATGAATGTGACATTACCGAAATGGACGCCTTCCGTAAGAGCATGAAAGCCCAAGCGGAAAAAGCAGGGGTCAAACTCACGCCATTGGTGTTTGTGATGAAGGCTGTCGTCAAAGCACTGCAAGACTTCCCAAATTTCAACAGTTCATTATCACCCGACAGTCAGTCGCTAATTAAAAAGCACTACTACAATATCGGCGTTGCCGTTGATACGCCAAATGGCTTGGTTGTTCCCGTGTTCCGGGATGTCGATAAAAAAGGCATTTATGAATTGTCGCGCGAATTAATGGAAATCTCCGGCAAAGCGCGTGATGGTAAATTAACGCCCAAAGATATGTCAGGCGGCACCTTTACCATTTCCAGCTTAGGCGGTATTGGTGGCACCCAGTTCACGCCCATTGTCAATGCGCCGGAAGTTGCGATTATGGGGCTTTCAAAAGCCAAAATGCAACCGGTTTGGAATGGCTCAGAGTTTGAACCCCGTTTGGTGATGCCATTCAGCGTTTCTTATGATCACCGTGTGGTCGATGGCGCTGAGGGTGTTCGTTTTACCACCACGGTCGGTCAGTATTTAACTGATCTACGTCAATTGATTCTGTAATCGGAGAAGTGTATGAGTAAGATTGTTGACATCCTGATTCCAGATATCGGTGATTTTGCCGAAGTGGATGTAATCGAAGTTTTAGTCTCTGCGGGTGAAGAAGTCATTCAAGATGACTCGCTACTGACCTTAGAATCAGATAAAGCCACGATGGAAATTCCAGCACCCTATACCGGTCGTATTGTCGAAATGGGCATCACCGTGGGCGATAAGGTTAAAGAAGGCTCTATCGTTGGTAAAATCGAAATTGCCGATGTTGAAACCGTTTCATCCAATGTCGAAAAAAGCGTTACCCCAGAACCGACGCCTGAAAAATCAACCGAAACACCTGCACCGCAAGCCGTTTCAGCAGCCGACTTGCCGGATGCCGATATGCAATGCGACGTGTTAGTGCTTGGCTCGGGGCCTGGCGGCTATACCGCCGCTTTCCGCGCAGCCGATTTGGGCAAAAAAGTGGTGATGATCGAACGCTATGAAAATATCGGCGGTGTCTGTTTAAATGTGGGCTGTATTCCATCCAAAGCCTTATTGCACATGTCTGTGGTGTTAAACGAAACCCGTGAAATGGGTGCGCACGGCATTACCTTTGCCGAGCCGGAAATCGACACCAATAAAATACGCGCCTTTAAAGACTCTGTTGTTGGCAAACTAACGGGCGGCCTAGCCGGTCTGGCAAAAGCGCGTAAAGTAGAAATCGTGCAAGGCTACGGTAAATTTAGTTCAGCGAACACCGTTACTGTAGAGGCAGCTGATGGGTCGACCAAAACCATTGCCTTTGAAAATGCCATTATTGCTGCCGGTTCACGTGTGGTGAAATTACCGTTTATTCCACATGACGATCCACGTGTTATGGACTCAACCGATGCATTGGAATTGGAAGAAGTGCCAAAACGCATGTTGGTGATCGGCGGGGGGATTATCGGTCTGGAAATGGCACAAGTATACAATTCACTCGGTGCCAGCATTACCGTGGTGGAATTGGGCGACACCATTATTCCCGGGGCAGATAAAGACATCTCAAAACCGCTTTTAAATAAGATCAAAAAACAGTACGAAAACATCTACCTGAAATCCAAAGTGACCAATGTCGAAGCCAAAAAAGAAGGCCTAGTGGTGACGTTTGAAGGCAAGGATTGTCCAGAAACCGATACCTTTGACCGCATTCTCGTCGCCGTTGGACGCGCACCCAATGGCAAATTAATTGATGCCGAAAAAGCGGGTGTGGCAGTTAACGATTGGGGCTTTATCGAAGTTGATGAGCGTCAAAAAACCAATGTCGATCACATCTATGCGATTGGCGACATTGTCGGTCAACCCATGCTGGCACACAAAGCCGCACACGAAGGTAAAGTGGCGGCAGAAGTGATTGCCGGCATGCCAAGCGCCTTTACGCCAATGGGCATTCCATCCGTTGCCTATACCGACCCGGAAGTGGCTTGGGCGGGTAAAACCGAGGCCGAACTCAAAGCCGAAGGCATTGCCTATGAAAAAGGCGCTTTCCCTTGGGCAGCCTCTGGGCGTAGTTTAAGTCTTGGACGTGACGAAGGTCTGACCAAAGCCTTGTTCTGTGCTGAAACGCATCGTTTACTCGGTTGTGGTATTGTCGGGCCAAATGCCGGTGAACTGATTGCCGAAGCCATGCTCGCCATCGAAATGGGCGCAGACATGCAAGACATCGGTCTCACCATCCATCCGCATCCAACGCTGTCAGAAACCTTGTGTTTTGCAGCCGAAATGGCGGAAGGCACGATTACCGATCTCATGCCCCCCAAGAAGAAAAAATAGCCAGGCCTGGTTGTTTTTAAGCATAAAAACCCGCTTTTGCGGGTTTTTTTATGGCGCTCGATAAGTTTTCTAAAGGACTCATCTCATCAGTAACGGCGTTTAAGGGTCGAAAAAGATATTCCGGCTCGGAAACACCTATTTCCAAGCAAGGGTCTTGTTTACATTTGGGTATTTTTGTTCCAAGGCATTAGATAAAAATACCTCAACATGGTCATTAGGATGTCTAAATATCGTTAAGCCTCAGTTTGGATCTGTTGTAATAGCATGGTATCCATGCTATTGTATTCGCATGATTGTTTCATTCAAAAATCAAGCCTCAGAAGATATATTTAATGGCAAAGCGACCAAGGCAGCTCGCAAGGCCTGTCCCCAAGCCATTTGGCACGTTGCTAGTAGAAAGCTTGATCAACTGGATTCTGTAATCGCCCTCGAAGAACTTAGAGTTCCACCAGGCAATCGGCTGGAGCAACTTTCAGGTGACAGGAAAGGGCAGAACAGTATCCGAATTAATGAGCAATACAGGATCTGTTTCGTTTGGACTGAGTCTGGACCTGATAGAGTAGAAATTACAGATTATCATTAGAGGTGCACTATGGTTCGTATACCTACAAACAGAGAACCAACTCATCCAGGAGAAATGCTGTTTGAGGAGTTCTTATTGCCAATGGAAATAACACAGCGAGAGCTAGCAGATGCTATTCATGTTCCCTATCAAAGAGTCAATGAGTTAGTAAACAAAAAGAGAGGTATTACGCCAAGCACGGCTCTACGTCTTGCTCGCTTTTTTGGTGTATCTGCTGATTTTTGGTTGAATCTACAAATGCGCTGGGATCTTTATAAAGCTCAGCAAGTAGAGAAGACCGAGTTATTAAAGATCAAAGACTACCATCATGTTAGAAAGATGGCTTAACAAACAAATTCAGCCGACGCAAAAAACGCGCGGCTGATTTTCATATTAGAATAAGGGTGCAAAGCCATTTTTGTAATGTTCGCCATTGAAATGGGCGCAGACATGCAAGACATCGGTCTCACCATCCATCTACACCCAACGCTCAGCGAAACCTTGTGTTTTGCAGCCGAAATGGCGGAAGGCACGATTACCGATCTCATGCCCCCCAAGAAGAAAAAATAGCCAGGCCTGGTTGTTTTTGATAAATTAAACCCGCTATATGCGGGTTTTTAATATTTTTTATTACGTATTATTGTGGTGTATGATGATTGATAAGTTTTAGGTGTGATCTAATTTGGAGAAAAGTAGATGTCGCAAATAAAAGCAGGAGAAACACCATTTGGAGAATTATTTGAATTCTTAGGGTTTAATTCAGAAGAGGAATTTTTTCAGCGGCAATCTAGCAGCCTGTCGGACTTCGCTACCACCAGCAAATCAAATCCGACAACATTGAAACGGTGATGCTCGAAATTAACGGAAATAAC
>PEWX01000075.1 GCA_002779995.1 Piscirickettsiaceae bacterium CG07_land_8_20_14_0_80_44_28 | reverse complement strand
AGGAGCCAAATGCGAGATTAACTTCAAAAAAATGACGATTTTCGAAATCGGTCAAGTTTTGGGGTGGTCTTGCAAAGGTCTCATAAAAAATGACCTTTCAACTATTTGAGTTTTTTAATCCGTTCTTGCGGGCTGATAACATCGGTTAGTCTGACACCAAACTTATCATTAATCACTACAACTTCACCGTGTGCAATCAAAGTTCCATTCACAAGTAAGTCTAGTGGCTCACCTGCCAAACGATCCATTTCAATCACAGATCCTTGAGTGTAGGACAACAAATTACGAATCGAAACCTTGGCTCGGCCAATCTCAAGAGCCAAGGTGACCGGGATGTCTAACAATACATCTAAATCGACCTTTTCGGCACCATTGCCTCGACTTTTTTCAAGCGCGGCAAATGAAGCAGCATCGATTTCATCAGCATTATTAGATTCGGTTTCCCTAGCTTGTTCTGATAAGGCTTCTCCCCAAGGATCATCTGACGATGAATCAGATTGGGTGTCCGACTGTGCCTGCTCATCCATGGCTTCGCCCCAAGCACTTAAATCATCTTCTTCACTCATTGTACCATTCCTTTACATTCTCAATCATTCGCTCTTGATAAGCAGGATGCCGTAATATTTCTTCAATTTTGACGGCCTTACGATCATTGCTTTCGCCAACTTTTCCTCTGACGATGCCGATACCTTCAGCCCTGACCGTGACTTGCTCAGGCATCTCAATGGGTATAATGTCGCCTTTTTCCATTTTCATCAGATCATCCATATTCATTTGCAGTTCTAACAAGTTAACTGACAAATCAACTTCAATGTTTTTAGCTTCTTCTTTAAGCGTACGAGACCAACGGTTATCAGATTCACCCTGAAGGTTTGACATCCCTTCTTCAAGCTTGTCTCTAACAGGTTCAAGCATGGCATAAGGCATAACAATATCAACTCGACCCTCAACCCCTTCAAAGCGAACATTGATGGGGCTGACCACGATCATATCGGTCGCATCAACAATACTGGCAAATTTAGGGTTCATTTCGGAGTGCATATAATCAATTTCGATATCCATCACCGGCGCCCAAGCTTTGCGCAACGTTTCTGAAGAAATATCGAGAATGCTTCTGACCATACTCATTTCAACTGGGGTATATTCACGCCCTTCTATCTTGAAGGGCAAGAGTCCCGTTCCACCAAAATACATATCCACAGCGGTGAAAATCAATTTCGAATCCAGTGTAAATAAGGAAACCCCATTTAATGGATTGATCCGATAGATATTTAAACTGGTTGGCACGAATAAGTTTCGCAAGTAGTCAATCATCTTAATGATTTTTACTTCTCCGGCCGTCACTTCAACACTCGACATAATCATCTCGTTAAAGTTACGCTGAAACCCTCTGGCGAAACGTTCATTAATAATATCTAATGCGGGAAGACGGCCACGAACGATGCGTTCTTGGTTGGTAAAATCATAGACAGTCGCAACGGTTCCATCTGAGGAATCATCATTCTCCGTTTCAACATCTCCGCCGCCCATTCCTTTTAGAAGAGCATCGACTTCGTCCTGACTTAAGATATCTTCCATTCGTTGCTACCTAATAACTCTTATTGCATTACAAAACGTTCAAAATAAACATCTTCAAGCAATGCAGGATAAATTTTATGTTTTTCCAGCACTTCTCGTGCCTTTTCTAAAATTCGCTGTCTTAAAATATCCGGGCCATCATCTTTATTCATTTCTGAATAGGTCTGAATTCTTAATAATGCGGTCACATCGTTTCTAAGAATAGGCCGATAATGCTCCATATCTGCAATGACCTGAGGGTAGTAGGACATAAATTTTAAGGTCACCGCTAAAAACTTAGCTTGTCCTTCACCTTTAAAGTTCACCACAAAAGGTTCCATTGCAAAATATTCTGGGGCACTGCCTGGTTCTGGTGGATCATAATGCTTATAAGTTGGTGGCACCTCGATCGATTCTTCAGCATGTTCAACCACTTGCTGACTGTCTTCAGATTTTGCATGGCCATCACTACCATCTTTTGTTAACAAGAAAAACGTCAGAACGCCAATACCAATCAACATTAAAACAACGACAACAACTAGGGTAATGATCAGCCCTTTCCCACCACTTTTTTTTGTTTCTTGTTGCTCTTCTTCAGCCATGTTATTCCCTTTTTTAACTTTGATTACAATGGGTTATTTTAATGGTGAATTCACCATTTCGCCCGATAAATCTTCTAAGCCAGGCGCTTCGCTTAAGCTTCTTAAGCGCGCATCTGCTTCGCGATTTAGAACGATAATACTAATCCGTCTATTACGTGGATTATACGGATTTTCTTTATCAAATGGCACTGTATCTGCCAAACCAACCACTTGCGCAATTTTAGTTGAATCGACCCCGCCATTTAGCAATAGTCTACGAGCAGCATTGGCGCGATCAGCGGAAAGCTCCCAGTTGGTATACTCGGCATTTGAGTGATAGCCTGAAGAGTCGGTATGTCCTGCAATACTAATGCGATTTTGGGTATTGGCTAATACGGTACCGACTTCTCTTAATAGTTTTGCCGCATAATCTTTTGGTAAATCAACACCCGTTCCAAACATAGGACGCTTACGATCATCCAGCACCTGCACCTGCAAACCATTGGGTGTCACTTCAATTTTTAACTGATTTCTCAATTCATTAAGCACAGGGTTTTCTGCAATTTTCAGTTCAATCAGACGTTTTAGAGATTCCATTTCCGCCTTTTCTTTCGCGAGGTCAGCACCGCCAATACCGTCGTCATCTGCGCCTTTAGGTGCATCTTTAAAACCACCCATATCAATAATTGAATCTGAACTTTGACCCGCTTCTTTGGAAGGGACTAAAACAGAGGGCGAAGCCTCTATAACGGTTGGGTCTCTAAAATACTCTGCCATCGAACGCATTTCTTCATCATTCGTCCCACCCAATACCCAGAGCATCAAAAAGAATGCCATCGCTGCGGTCATAAAGTCCGCAAACGCCACTTTCCATGCCCCACCATGTGCGCAATGCGGGCATTTAGTTAAGCGTTTGATAATTATGGACTGTTCGTCACTCATTTTGCTTCACTCGACTTCATGACTTGATTGATCAAATTTATTTTTGAGTTTGTAAAAACTCGTCCACTTCTTGGAATGAAGGCCGATTAGCGCCCGGTATTGATTTCCGACCGAACTCAACCGCTATTTGCGGCGCGTAACCATTCAGATTGGCCATTAAACAGGTTTTTATCGTGCCATAAAAAGCGCCTTCATCATGGGCTCGATTGGCCATATCCGACGAAATTGGCCCAACAATACCGTAGGCCACCAAAATCCCCAAAAAGGTTCCCACTAACGCAACCGACATATGGTGGGCGATTTCAAGTGGGCCGGCATCTAAATAACTCATGGTCACGATAATCCCCAATACCGCTGCAACAATACCAAACCCGGGCAAAGCTTCAGCGACTTTCCCTACAGCTTCGGCGGGTGCTGCTGCTTCATGGTGATGAATATCCATCTCTAAAATCATTAAATCTTCAATCTGATAGGGGTTACTGGCACCACTAATCATTAATCGTAAATAATCGCAAATAAAATCAACTGCATGATGATCGGCTGCAACTTTTGGAGAGGCATTAAACAGTTCGCTGGAATGGGGTTCTTCAACATCGGCTTCAATCGCCATTAAGCCCTCTCGACGTGCCTTATTAAAGATTCGAAACATCAACCCCAACAACTCCATATAAGCATCTTTGGTAAAAGGGGAAGGTTTTGCAAGACCTAAGGCGCCAGAAAAACTTTTCTTTACCACCCAGCCTGGATTGGCAATAATGAAAGCTCCGAGCGCACTACCACAGATAATAAGAACCTCTAGTGGTTGAATTAAAATGCCAAAGCTTCCGTGGGGAAGATATCCACCCAACAGACAACCTATTACCACCAATGTTCCAATAATTGCTTTCATAGTCTGTAACCTTAATCTTGCTTATTTTCAGAGTGCTGTATTTTTATAATATTAAAGACGATTGACTGCCTTTGAAAGTGCATCTTGTGCGATATTGAGTTGAGCGAGATTATCCTTTATTTCGTGTAAAAAATCACTTACTTTTACGGCTTGACGCTGTGTGGTTTCTGCTCGAGCTTGTCCATTCCCCATCACCTCAACTGCATTACGGGCTCTTTGCTGTAATTCTTCAATAATAGATTGAATTTCTGTGGTTGCCTGTTGTGTCTTGCCTGCTAAAATCCTGACTTCATCCGCAACTACCGCAAACCCGCGCCCATATTCACCGGCTCTTGCTGCCTCGATGGCCGCATTTAAAGCCAACAGATTGGTTTGCTCCGCAATATCTCGGATCAACACCAGAACCGTTCCAATATTATTACTATCATCTTCTAAGGCTTTAATCACGCCTGAAGCTTCAGTCACTTCATCGGTTAAGCCATTCACTTCTGAGATAACACTTGAAGCTGAAGACATACCATCTTGTGCATCCTCGTCCATGTTTTTAACTAAACTTGATAGGTTACCGGAAAGCGAAATCAACTCGGATGCGTCAAATGGCGTTGGCACCTCAGCAGGCAAAGCATTTGTGTTTTCTGCTTCTTCCAGTTGTGACTGCAAAAGACTGACTTGCTGTTCAAGATCCTGAACAGCATTTTGTAGGGTTTGACCCTGCATTTTTTCCGTTTCAAGGCGATCCTGAAACATCTTAATTAAAAGATCTAAACTCTTTTGTAGCTTAGGATCCCCCCCAAAAAAATCAATCGACTTTGTAAAATCTTTTTTGGCAGCATACTGATCAATGGCATCCGTTAGATTTGTGGAATCGCATGAATTGGCACGATTACACCAAATCAAATAAACTAAAGCACCCGCAACAACGGCACCCACGCCTAAAGCCACTAAAACACCGCCAAGACTCGCCAAGACTTCCTCTTGGGCACCAGCCATAGCCGTTAGAGGCATCAATACAACTATTCCCACAATTAACCGTCTTTTCAGTTTCATGTTCAATCCTTTTTCTAAGCGTAATAATCAACCAAGTGATCAGAGGCCAATTCTGTATGTTCTGTACCAGTCATACCCTCTTCTGCCTCATCTGTCAGGCTAGCATTAGAGCTATTGTTTGCTTTACTATCTGAGGCATCCTGATGTTGTTCTTTTGCGAATGCATTTTCATCTTTAATATCTAAAGAGCCTAACCCAATACCTGCGGCATCCAAGATTTCTCGTAGTCTTGGCATTGCGTTTTCAATCGCCTCACGTGTCGTACCGTGCTGAGTCGTCATCGAAACATGTAGCTGATTGTCTTTATCAATGTTTAACTTAATTTGGATCGAGCCAAGCTTTTCAGGGTTTAAGGTGATTTTTGCTTCTTGTACTTTATTGCTTACCATATAAGTAATACGCTGCCCTAACGCTTGACCCCATTGAGGTGAACGCATTGGCTGGCTTAGCGTTTGTAATCCAGGCGGCAATTGATTTTTCCCCTCCAATGACAATCCTAGAGAACCTAACAACTTCTCACTTTTTTCCGTTTTAGCTTCTTCCGATACTAATACGTCATTGAAGGCTCTAACACCCTCTTGTTGTGCTCTAGCAATATCTTGTTTTTGCACTTGTGCAAATGCCTGAACCTGCTGTTGTAAATGTTGCTGTTGAGACTGAGATGAATGGCCTTGCTGCCCTTGCTGTCCACTTTGTCCTTGTTGCCCGGTACCTTGTTCAAAAACGGGTTGGTTTGAAGAGGCTCCCATGTTTTGAGGGAACGCGGATTGCGCTGACACAGAGTTAGATGAGGCCGGCTGCTGCGAAGACACATGCCCTTGAGATGACTGAGCAGCATTTACATGCTGAGCCGGAACAGCTTGATTTTCATTCATGACTTGTTGCACGGATTGCTGAACCACCTGTTCTGCTTGTTGAGGCATATCACTGTTTTTTGTTGATTGAAAAAACCTTTCGGTAGAATCTTCAACGACTGGAGATTGTTTTAAGGTATTTTCAACAAAGTTATCACTTGTTTGAACAGAGGGTTTTGACATGAAAGCAAGCTCATCATCTGAAGCAATATCGTTTATCACAGGATCAGTAATAGGGGAACGCTTGGAGGTAATCGCATCCGTAACAAGGTTAGCATCAGATGAAACCTTGGCGGCATCCATTTCAGGAACAGAGTTAACATCAGGAGAAATGGTAGTAATATCCGCTTTTGTAACCGCATTATTATCAGGTGAAACTATAATATCCATTTCGCTTTTGCCTGTTTTGACAGGTTTAGCCACGTCATCTAAAACCGTTTGTTGCGTCTGTCTTTTAAGGTTTTCCTCTGTGGCAAAATCGTCTACTGACGATACGGTGAGCTCTTTTGCCTGAGGCGCTCCAACCAACTTGACCTGTCCATTCAAAGGCTTTTCAATATGGGGGCTTTCTAACGGGGTTACAACCAACTCAGATGGCACCTTATTTGTATCTGCAACCGTTAACGGGATCATCATGGCATCACTCGACTCTGCGTCGATAGCGGATGGCGTTATCTTCGGATCCGTCATATCCTGATTAATTTGCTGTAGCACCGCCTCTATATCCAACTCCTTAGCAGTTTTCTCATCAACCCCTTGATCTGCCATTTTTTCGAGCATTTCATGCGTAAGGCGAATATCAGAATTAAGCGGTTTGATCGCAACAATTTTTCCATCGGTATTTTTTTGGGCATGCGCTTCACTGGCAAACAGTTGCGCAAAGCCATTTGCCTCTTTCGGCAAACCTTGCCCTCTGCGGGGCTCCACTAACGGTGATTCGGAAGAAATATTTGAAGGATTCAACAGTGTGCCTAGTATAGGTTGCTTAATCATATTAATATCCAAGGGCTTTATTTAACTTGAACAGTTCTAAGCAACTAATAAGCCAACTCCTAAAAGGAAATTATCTGTTAATGTTTTTTTGGTCACGATAAAATTTTTGCGATGACAACTCATCTAACATTTTTTGTTCTTGCTTAGCTAATTTAATGGATTGATCCCTTTTTAAATTTTTAAACAACGATGTCATGGCTTGATGACGCGCTTTCTGTTCAATCCAAAAGGCCTCAGCGTTCACCAAAGCCTCATCCGCTTGTGTCACCTGTTCTGTTTGTGCCTCAATCGCAGCATTAACCTTATCCATAAAGGCTTGAGTCGTCAGCATCTGAATGGTATTAACGCTTTTATCACAATAGACTGACGCTAAATAACCTGATTGATACGCTTGTAATGACTCTAGTTGCATTCGATGATTTTCGACTTGCTGCCGTAAGACAAGGACATTTTCTCTCGCTTTGTCTAAGTCATTTTGAGCCAACTCAACCAGCATTTCAAAACGTTTAATTTTTGACGTCATATGTGACACCTTTTAAATCGGCAAGTTGAACGAACAATAAAAAACCCTTAAACCGCTTCCAAAGCTGTTTTTAAACCTTCTAGGCTCTGCTCAACAGAATAAGACTCCGCCATTGATTGCATTAAAAAATTGGCTAACTGTGGTTGCTTGTCAATCGCTTCGTCAATCGCAGGATCTGAACCTCTACGATAAGCTCCAATACTAATTAAATCTTGATTTTGTTGATAAATTGAATATAACTGCTTAAAGCGTCTCGCCAAATGAATCTGTTCAGTTGGCACAATATCAATCATAACCCGACTGATTGATGATTCAATATCAATTGCAGGATAACGACCTGAGTCTGCTATTTGCCTTGAAAGCAAAATATGACCATCAAGCACCCCCCTAGCAGAATCAACCACAGGATCATTTTCATCATCCCCTTCTGCTAACACGGTATAAATTGCCGTAATAGAACCCGAATGTTCCGCCCCGTTTCCGGCTCTTTCAACAAGTTGCGGTAATTTTGCAAACACAGAGGGTGGATACCCCTTACTGGCTGGTGGCTCGCCCACGGCTAAAGCAATTTCACGTTGAGCTTGTGCAAAGCGCGTCAATGAGTCCATTAACAACAATACATCTTTACCTTGATCTCGAAAATATTCTGCGATAGAGGTGGCCAACATAGCACCATGCAACCGCATTAACGGAGGATCATCTGCCGGAGTGGCAACCACCACCGCTCTTTTCAAGCCTTCTTCACCCAGGTTATTCCTGACAAAGTCATTCACTTCTCGGCCACGTTCTCCAACCAAACCGACCACAACAACCTCAGCATCGGTAAAACGCGTCATCATACCAAGCAATACACTTTTCCCTACGCCAGTTCCGGCCAAAAGTCCAATCCGCTGCCCTTTTCCAAGGGTTAATAAACCATTAATGGTTTTTATTCCGACATCTAGAGGTTCTCGAATGGGCGCACGATGTAATGGATTAATTTTTTGTCCTGTCAATGACACTCTTTTTTCATAAGCAATCGATCCCTTATCATCTAAAGGATTGCCAGCCCCATCAATAACCCGACCTAATAAAGAACGGCTCACCCCTATTTTGATCCCCCCCGCTAGCGGAACCACTCGAGCATTGGGCTCTAAACCATGAATATGGCCAATTGGCATTAAATATAATCGATCATTACTAAAACCGACGACTTCAGCCTCAACAGGAACTTGGCCAGTTGCATAAATTTGGCATCTAGACCCAATGGGGGCATAGGTTCCGACCACTTCCAGCGTCATACCCACCATCCTCACCAAACGACCTTCTACTGCTAAAGGCGTATTTTCAGGCATCCGATTGAAAAGTGCTGATATTCGATGATTAAGAAACTGATTCAATAAGGGTTTCATGTTATCCCTTTGTCAGCTATTTTGGCTTGAAGTAGATTTTGTGGGTTCAATAAGAGGGTCTGGTTCTACCGCTAATTTAGAAACCAGTGTATCCGTTTCATCTAGGAAAGATTTTAAGCGAAGCTGCCAGTCATTAATCACAATAGAAGATTTATGCTTAACACGACAACTGCCTTTTGGTAATTCAGAATCGGCGATTAAACGCCACTTTTTCTGATTTGACTGTTGATATTTTTCAACTAATGCCAAGTCTTCAGGATGTATTTGGATATCGATATGTTCGATATCTTCAGGTAATTTTGCGATGGCTTCTTGAATGGCGCTTAAAACCCATTCGTGGTGAAGTTGGACATTAACATCCACCACTCTGGCCGCCATCTCAATCGCCAAACGCGCTAAAGATTCGAAAACCGATTGTGAAACCAGATGGTAAGGTTCACTCAACGAATCCATTAGGTTTTGCAAAGACTTAACTTGCTCAGAGAGTAGTTGCGCAGCTTCTTCTTCAGCGGCCTTATAGGCCTGTTGAGTTCCGACCTCCATTCCCTCTTTCAATCCAGCCGCATACCCTTCCGCTTGCGCCTTTTCAAAAGCTTCTTTTTTCAGAATTTCAACCTGTTTAAGCATTTCAGGCTGCATTTCTTGACGAATTTTCTCTTTAATATTGTCATTAACAGCCTGATTTTCAGTGACTTCTTTTTGATCCAAGTCTTGATATTTCCAAGTCTTAATTTCAGGCGATGAGACTGCGTCGGCAGAAATCAAACTTGCCACAGGCAAGGACTCCACTGGTTTATCAGGAACGCCATTAGTCACCCCTGTGTCTTTCGATATAGCCATCTACACAAATTCCTCAGCCCCACCAGGCATCATGAGTTTATCTTCATCAGCCAATCGTCTAACTGTTTGAATAATATTTCTCTGGGCATCTTCTACATCGCTCAACTTAACAGGGCCGCTCATTTCAAGCTCTTCACGCAACATTTCTGCCTGACGCTTAGACATATTGCTTAAAATCAAATCGGTCATCTTCTGATCGGCACCTTTTAAAGCCACTTTTAAAATATCGTTCGGCACTTCTCCTAATAATGTTTGAATTCCGCGTGGATCAATACCGCTGATATCTTCAAACACAAACATCTTATCTTGAATGGCTTTACTCACATCCTCATGTTCAATGGCAATATCATCTAACACTTTGGTATCAACCCCTCCACCAACCAAGTTCAAAATTTCTGCAGCACGTTTTTCACCACCAATCGTTGCTAATTTGCCACCTTCACCATCACTGGAGGCTCTTTCAAGCACTTCATTCAAGTCAAATAAAGCTCGTGGCTGAATGGTTGAAAGGGTCGCAATACGGTAAATAACTTCAGACTGAAATCTTTCCGGAATACCCGCCAATATCTCGGCAGACAAATCAGGTTCAAAATAAGACAGTACAATCGCAATCACCTGAGGATGTTCATTTTTAAGCATATTAGAGATGGTAGCAGGATGCATCCATTTTAACGCTTCCAATCCCTTAACTTGGTCTCCTAATAGTGCGGCATCCATCAAACCTCCGGCACCATCCCCCAAAGCATCCACCATCAAGGACTGTGCATATTCTGTCGGGTTGACCCCTAGCGCATCGTCACCAAACTCATCCAAAAAACTTTGCATTACCGCTGCAATATCGGTATGAGAAACCTCCTCAACATCGGTCATCGCTGTACCGATCTGCTGGACTTCTCGTGGATTAAGATGCCCAAGAACCTTTGAAGCGGATTCTTTTCCAACTGAAAGCAATAAAATAGAGGCTTTTTCTAACCCTGTCAGCTTACGTTCTTGATATTCTTCAATTTCAACCATGATTCAACTAACCTTTTTTAGAGATCCATTGCTTGATAATATGTGCTGCAAGTTTTGGGTCGGCAGAGACAATTGCCTTAACCTTTTCAAGCATTTCCTTATCTCTTTCCGAAGTCAGATTGGATTCTTCTGCTTTTTTACCAACTTCATCATTCATTTGCTCAAGGGCTTTTGAAATTTCAGCAGAATTTTGAACTTCTTCTTTCTCTTCAGGGACATCTTCTAAATAATCAGGTACCAATTCATCCCGCTTCGACAAGTCTTTTAACATCGGACGAATGACTCCAAAAATAATGATTAAAACAGCCAGGCCTGCTAACACCTGCTTAATTAGAGTCCAGAACCAAGGGGCTTCCCAGATCGGTGGCGATTCATAGGTTTCTTGTATTTCTTTGGCAAAAGAGGCATTAACAATACTTAAGGTATCTCCTCGATTAGGATCCAAGCCAACCGCATCACTCACCAATTGACGGTAACTTGACAACTCTTCAGCCGTTAGCGGAATACTTTCTGATTCCCCGGCATCATTCATCACATGTTTATCATCAATGACCACGGCCACTGAAAGCCTGCGAATCGCGCCCACTGAATTTTTAATATGACTCACAGTCCGATCTAATTCATAGTTCTTCGTTCTTTTTTCCGATGAGTTTTTAAGGACAGAATCCCCTTCAGGCCGATAACCCTCTTCAGGTGCAATACCTGCACCAGGTGGCTGATTGGTTAAAGCGCCGGGAATGCCCTTTGGTCCAGCTGAACGATTGGTTTCTTTTATCTCTTGCTCAGATCGAATTGCAGAAGGATCCGGTTCATAATTTTCTCGTGTTTGTTCTTGCTGAGTAAAATCCAACTCAGCAGTCACTTGAGCTCTTACTTTATGCCCCCCACCCGCAACAGGCGTCAACAAAGTCACAATACGTTGTGACAAGGTATTCTCAACCTGACGGGTATAACCCAATTGTTTTAAACTGACATTCATAACCCCAGACTGAAAATCACTGGTCAGTAGGTTTCCTTGTTGATCAACGACCGTAACCCCAGTCGGTTTCATATTGGGGATACTGGACGAAACTAAATAGACAATGGCACTCACCTGTTCTTCACTCAATGAACGCCCGGGATAAAGCTTAACGGCAACAGATGCAGTCGGGTCTTCTTGTTTACGAACAAAAACAGAACGCTTAGGCATTCCTAAGATCACTCTCGCAGACTTAACGGAGTTAATACTTGAAACAGACTTCGCCAATTCGCCTTCTATTGCACGTTGGTAGCGGGTGGTTTCTTTGAATTGAGAAATACCAAAGCCTTGATCAACGTCAAGCAACTGATAACCGGTGGGCGCTTGCTTGGGAAACCCCTGAGCAGCCAATTTTAAGCGCAAACTATGTACTTGATCATTTGGAACGAGAATAGCACCAGAGCCTTGATCTAGCTTATAGGCAATTTTCTCTTGATCGAGTGTTTGCACCACCTCCGACATATCCTTGGCATCCATATTGCCAAACAAAAGTGAATATTGTGGGGTTTGAGACCATAGAATAATCCCGACTGCAAGCGCAACACTCGCGGCTAAGGTAATCACCAAACTCACTTGCTTGGCAACAGAAAGAGACGTTAGATTTTTTAAGAGAGGCGAGCCTTCCGCATTTTTTGCATCTAAGCTGGGATCAAGAGTGGGTTGATCAGGCATTGAAAATAACGTCTCTCAATTAGTGAATTGATTTAAATTTAAATGGGCATGTTTTTAATTTCTTTATAAGCATCAACCAATTTATTTCTAACTTGAGTCATTGCTTGAAAAGATAAGCTGGCTTTTTGCGCTTGAACCATTACTTCAGCTAAATCAACATCCTCACCTTTTTCAAAGGCCGTCTTCATCGCTGAAGATTTATTTTGTTCAGTGGCAACCGCATTCACCGATTGTGATAACAAATCGGCAAAATTATCCGCACTCTCAGCACCTTTTTCCACCTTAGAGACAGGTGGTGTCTGAGAGGCTGCTTCTGCTGCCAAACTGCGCATTTGCAACATTAAGCTTTGAGTATCAACGGTATTATTCATTTTTAGAAGCCACTCCGCATAAAAAGATCCACATAGCATTATTTAGGTGAATCGAAAACAACTAGGATTATGACACAAAAAGCAATTGTCATGCCATAAAACAGTGTCAAAAAAACGTGCTAATCCCCTGAAAATGAAACAACCCTATGCTTTGAGCTAGTTTAACAAAGCCTTAACTAAATTCATACCACTTCGAGGCCTTGCTCTTTAAATTTTGCCAGCTTATAGCGTAACGTACGTGGACTGATATTTAAAGCCTCAGCTGTTTTTTGCCTATGACCATTATTGGCCTTTAAGGTCTCTAAAATAATCTGAACCTCACGTTCCTTTAAATCCATCGAAGCCGATGGGGGTTCAACATCTCTAACAGGTGCCGTTTCAGATATTTTTACTGATTCAAGCCCTGAATATTCAGAGGTTATAGAGTCTGTTAAATCGGCAAAGGTTTCATCTAAAAAAATATCCTGTAACTGAATAGCGTCTCCTGACATCATGACTAACGCTCGTTGAATAACATTATCAAGCTCACGAATATTGCCGGGCCATGGATACTGAATTAAAGCCCTCATAGCGGGTGCGGAAATCATCGGTTCCACTCGACGGCCACCACAATGGCGTTGCAGCAAACGTTCTGTAATAGCCGCTATATCTTTCGGCCGGTCTCTCAAAGGTGGAAGTCGCATTGGAAAAACGTTCAATCGATAAAACAAATCTTCTCTAAAACTGCCCTTAGAAATTGCCGATTTCATATCGACATTTGAGGCACTCAGCACCCTAACATCCAGCTTAATAATTCTTGAGCTACCAATTCGCTCCACTTCTCTTTCTTGGAGAACGCGCAATAATTTTGCTTGCAACTCAGGCTTCATTTCACCAATTTCATCTAGGAATATAGTTCCGTTTTGAGCCAGTTCGAATTTTCCTGGCATGGCTTTAAGCGCCCCTGTAAAAGCGCCTTTTTCATAGCCAAACAACGTCGCTTCCAGCATATTTTCTGGAATTGCTGCACAGTTAATCGCAATAAAAGGCTCTTTGTTTCGTGTTGAATGATTGTGAATAAATCGCGCCAAAACCTCCTTCCCTGTACCACTTTCACCCGTAATCATAACTGAGGTATCACTTTCAGCGACCTTTTGTGCTAAAGCCTTTAACTGAATCGTTGTCGGGTCTGCAACCACAAAATCCTCATCTGAAGATGCATCACGATAAAAATACGATTTTGCCTTTTCAACCAGCACATCGGCCTCAAAGGGTTTGAGAATATAATCGACCGCTCCGGCTTTCATCGCCTCCACGGCTTGTTCAACTGTCCCATAAGCCGTCATTAACACAATCGGCAAGTAGGGTTTAATCGCCCGAATCCGAGTCATTAAATCATAACCATTCATCCCATCCATGCGAATATCGGTAAAAATCATCGCAATTTCGTCATCTAATGCCACCAAAGCATCTTCTGCAGAACTGACAGCAACCACCTCAAACCCATTTAACTCCAGAGTATCGACTAACGCTTCTTGCAATTCGCTGTCATCTTCTACAACTAAAATTTTTGCAATGCTCATGCTTTCTCCTCAGTCAATAACAAAGGTAAACGCAACCCAAATTCGGCACCATTCCCTTCCACTGATTTTACCCAAACTTCTCCGTCATGCGCTTCAGCAACGGCTCTAACCACGGCTAATCCTAACCCTGTGCCTTGAGCTCGACTGGTATAAAAAGGCTCAAAAACCTTTTCATTCATATCTGCTTTTAACCCTGGACCACTATCTCGCACTGACAATTCTACATGTTGTCCACACGGTTCAGCCTTTATATAAATTTTTGCCTCTTTTTGAACAATTTCTATTGCATTATTTACCAGATTCTCTAGCGCCGTTAACAGACCATCTTCATCCCCTAAAACGGCCAGGCCTGGTTGTTTTTGTTCAAAAACAACATCACTTCCTGTCTGTAAAATTTTTGGTTCAATCGCTTGTTTAAGGCGCTTCAAAAGGCCTTCCACTGAAACTTTTTGCGTCTTGGCTTTCCCTCCCCTTGCATATTGCAACATATCATTTACCAAAGATTCCAAATGGCGAAGACTGTTCAAGGTTTTTCCAATAAATTTTTCTCGCTTAATACCATCCAGCTGAGGTGAAGAGAGTTGAGAGACATACAATAAAGCGGAGGCTAAAGGGGTACGTATTTGGTGAGCAAGAGATGCCGCCATCTCACCCATTGAACTCAGTCGTTGATGACGGCTTATATGCCGTTGCAAATCCCGCGCATCAGTCACATCTTGAATCAATAAAATTTTACCAGTCATGTTTTCACCATCATAAGCCAAGTTTAGTGGCGACTCAGATAGCTGATAAACGGTTTGATTATGCGTTATTAATTCTCCTGCATCATTTTTAATCAAAAAAACATTACGCATCACCACATCCCAATGACGATTAAGCGCATCTTTTCCTAGAATTTTTT
This sequence comes from Piscirickettsiaceae bacterium CG07_land_8_20_14_0_80_44_28, assembly GCA_002779995.1. Taxonomy (GTDB): domain Bacteria; phylum Pseudomonadota; class Gammaproteobacteria; order Thiomicrospirales; family Thiomicrospiraceae; genus Hydrogenovibrio. The sequence continues at coordinate 5,025 of PEWX01000075.1, read as the reverse complement.
GGGCAGCGGGGTTCATATCCACCAAAACCCCCTCAGCATTTAAAACAATGACGCCAGCAGGTAATAAGTTTAGCAGCTGCTCGAGCCGCTCCCCAACATGAATTTTTTCACGATTACTTTCTGCTAATTGAGCCTGTAAATCTTCAACTTGATTTTGTAAGGTTTCATAGGCTTGGGTCAATTGAAAGGAAGTCTGATTAAACAACTCAAATGCAGCTTCAAGTTCTGCTAGACGCGCTTTTTCAACCGTGCTTTCGTTAGTAGACACCATGAGACCTTAAAATTAGTTTAAATTAAACTTACGAATCTTTTCGACCAAAGTCGTTCGATTCGTTTGTAATAGTTTTGCGGCTTGAGAAACATTTCCATCTGTTTGGGAAAGCGCCCTTTGAATCAATTGAACCTCCATTTCCACCAAGTAAGATTTTAGGTCGAGGCCATCATTTAAATCCGGCGGGCTGGATAAAGCTTGAGAAGGTTGCGGCGAATCCAAAACAATTTCGCTTGCCGGGGACGCATCTTGACGAATCGAATCGGCGACACTTTTGTTATTCGAATTTGCTGATTGAGACGACGCATCTGATGGTTCATGCTGAACCCATGAACGCTCTTCTGACACTTCAACTTGATATCTTGGCGGTAAATCGTCATACCCAACGGTCAATCCAGGAAAGAGAATTGACAGCCTTTCCGATAAGTTCCCCAATTCGCGGACATTTCCTGGCCAAGGATAATGCTGCAAAGCCGCTAAAGCTTGTTGCGTTAAATTTGGAATTTTTCGTCCGGAATCTTTGATTTTTTTAAACATAAATTCAAATAATTCTGGAATATCTTCTCGTCTTTCTCTAAGCGCCGGCATTTCAATGGGAAAGACATTCAAGCGATAAAATAAATCTTCACGAAAAGTCCCTTCTGAAATATGATCTTCCAAATTACGGTGTGTCGCAGCAACCACACGAACGTCACATTCGAAGCTTTTATTGCCCCCAACCCGCTCATAAATACGTTCTTGCAAAACGCGAAGCAACTTAACCTGCATCGGCAATGGCATATCCCCAATTTCATCCAAAAAGATCGTGCCTTTCTCTGCCATTTCAAACCGCCCTTTTCGAGCCGTAATCGCCCCGGTAAAAGCCCCTTTTTCATGACCAAACAGCTCCGATTCAAGTAACTCACCGGGAATAGCACCACAATTAATTGGTATAAAAGCGCGTTCTGAACGGGGAGAAACGGAATGAAGCGCCTGTGCGACCACTTCTTTTCCCGTACCAGACTCGCCTAAAATTAGAACAGATGCATCGGTTGATGCAACTTGTTGGATCAGTTTTTTGACTTGTTGCATTGCTGAACCACTGCCAACGAGATTCGCTAAAAACATTTCTTGCATGAGGTCGCCATCACTGTTATCGACTGAATAGAGTCTTTATAACGACTTTTTGCAGAGATGTCAAAATATTGGCTATTTTTACGTGTTTCAATACATTAAAGATGCCCAAAGACAGGATGAATGCTAAAGGAGGGACGAATTATTTAGGAGGGGAAACGTAGGCTTTTAATTGTTTAATACGATTAAACTCAGCTTGACTTTCTTTCAACAAGGCATGCTGCTTATCACGAACCAAAGCCTGAATGTTGTCATTATCGTGAAGCAGCTCAACTAGAGTTTCATCCAGTTCATGTCCAAAGGTTTCAATAGCGTCGGCAAGATGTTTCTGAAACAGCGAGTTCAAGGCTAAATACTCCTGCCAGGATTCCCTCTCAATTGCTATAAGCAAGTTTTTGGATTCTGACAAGAGTGTTATTTTTGTGAACATTAAGGAGGGCAATTAACGTGGCCCCATTTTATCAATTTGATCTTTACTTAGCTTTTTATAAGCAGAAGGTAAGGATTTCCATGCTTCATATAAACCCGTCAAATGCTGATCTACCTCATCCAGTATCACTGTATCATTTTTAAAAGAGGCTTTTACGAGTTGGCGATAGCAATAATCATACAATCCATAGAGATTGTCCGCTACTTCGCCCCCTTTTTTGAGGTCAACCCCCTCTCTCAAATTCAGCACGATTGAGAGTAATTTATTCATGTGCTCCGATTTTTTTTCAAAGTTTTTTTGATCCATGAAAATTCGGATGAGTTTAATATGCTTCAGAGCGCCCTCATAAAGCATTTCGATCAACTTATGCGGGGTGGCCTCAGAAACAGACGTTTCAACGTAATTATTGGCATACTGCTTCGCGAATTGTTGTTTTTGAAGTAAGCTCACGATTCTTCCCTTATTTAAATATAATTTTGATGGTTTCTTTTACTAAAAACTAAAATTAGACCACCTCAATTAATTATTGTTATTATTACTAAATTGTGCGGTCAATTGGCTACGGGTTGCTTCAGCATTCGACATGATCGATTGTAACATTGAGAACTGGAGTCGATACTTCAATTCTAGCTTATTAAACCGCTCATCTAAAGCTTCATTTTTCGTTTTGTATTCTTCAATTTTGGTATCTAAAGCATCGCTACGCCGTGCGATTAATCCGGTATCTTTGTCAAAATAACCATTCACCGTTTCTTCTAAACGACTGGCAAATCCTTTAGAAAAACTAAGATCGCCACGAGCGCCAATGGCTCCGCCCAAAATTTCAAAACTTAACCCTCTAACCTCTGCATCATTCCCCCCAATCACAGCAAAGTCACTAATATTAATGCGTCTGCCATCTTTAGAGTCTGCATAGGCTCCAATGTTAATGGTTCCAGAGGCCGTCGTTAGGGTGCCATCAACTGACTGCCCTGCAGCGGATAAATCTGCAGCAAACCCGGCATTGGCAAACCCAGCCGAAACGTTGGTCACATCAATGGAAGAAAAACCACCGAACCGGTTAGATGCAATACTGAGTGCGCCGCCCGTAGCGGATACGGTGACTGAATTACCCATACTACTCACGTCGGTATTGGCATTAATATTCGTTGTCATAACAGAAGCTAATTCATTCAATGTATAACGTTCTTGAGCTATATTAATCGTCGTTGAAATAGAGTCATCGACCTTAATATCAAAACTCGCGGGAGCGGCAGTCAAATCAACTAATCCCTCACCCGCATAAACGGTTGCTTCTTGAAAGCCTTGATTCACTAAGCCCGTTGACGCATTGACTGACACTGCGCCCTGCCCAACATTGGCTGCAAATTCAAATCGAGACTGAGCCACATCATAACTCACCGTGGCTACATTCCCACCATAGGCAGTATCCAGAGCACCTTGTAGCGCACTGGCAACCTGATCCTTCGAGGAATAAGTTTGAGCCAAAGCCGAAAGGTCAATATTTTGATTAACCCCACCAATGGTAATATCCAAACTGGCACCTGCGTCAATAATCGAAGCATTGGCACTATTGGTAATTTTGTCACCTGAAACCTGTTCATCTGCCGAAACGGTTGCGGCATTACCCGATGCTTGTGCCCGAGTTGCCAGCTGAGTAATGTCAAGCGCATAGGTTCCGGCTTGTGTTTTATCAGAGCCGCCCAGCACATTCACCAAGGTATCCGTACTGGATCCTCCTGTTGCGAACAAAGGGGCAAAAGCAGAAATATTGTTTTCTGCTACCGAATTTAATACCGTTTCATCAAGCTTCATTTGCCCATCAAGTTCAAAACCAATCCCGATGATGGCTAAAGAGTTAACATTACCTGAAATTTCATCAATCGCGCCTGACAGAGTTGTTTTTAATTCAGTTTTAATTTGACGCAGGATACTGTTTCCTGCAAGGTCACCATAATAAAGATACTCATCAGATTGAAGCTGTTCTTCTGTCAATTTAGAAGAATCATATGCACTGACTTCGTCCAAAATCGTTTCCAGTTGGTTATAAACATCAACAAAACTCTTAATGGTATCGGTTACCTTGGTTGCATCTTGCGACACATTCAGTGTATTTGATTGACCCGGCTTAGCTGAATTCAAGTGAATACTCACCCCTTCCACGACCCCTTCAAACGTATTACTACTACTAGAAATAGAGACACCATTCATCTTCATAATGGCATCTTGTGCTTCAACGGTCGTTGTCAGTCCTAACGTATCAAACTCTGGGATACCTGAGACAGAAAACTCACCACTCGCACCGGAACTTTTCGATGAAAACATCATTTGGTAACTACCGCCATTATTAATAATGGATGCGGTAATACCATAGTCCCCATTATTAATGGTTTTTTGTAGCCCTTCTAAAGTATTATTACTGGCATCCACGGTAATATTGTGTGCCTGTCCACCGACATTAATATTGAAAGTTCCATTCGTCAGGCTATCAAACTTTGACGCAAACGTTTGGTTTGCAACCTGGGTATGAGATTGTGCAAGTTGCTCTGAAACAACCGAAAAAGACCCAACCACTGCATTGGTCGAGGCCGTTACCGTTACAGCTGTTTCATCCGTAGAGGTGGCTTGTTTTTCCAAAAATATATCCGGTGAGGCAAGATCTGCCACATAAGAATTAAAAGCATTTAAATTCAATTCCAAATATTTCAAGGCACCCAACTCAGTTGATGCTTTAGTGCTGCCTTTTTCCACAATAGAACGCTGAGATGAAACCTCCGCCTCAGCTAACACCTTAGCCATGTTCCCAACATCAAACGTGCTATTGGTCAGTGAATTTAATAATGTTGAGCCAATTTCATTCGCCATAATTCTGTCTCCTGGTCAGGATATATTAATCTCTATTATTTTATTAAGCACCAAAAATGCCAATCCTTATATTAATCTTATATCGTTTATATCGGCTAGAGGAATCATAACTTTAATGTAACGCTAAAAACAAAAAAAGCGGTTAAAAACCGCTAAACACAAGGGGAACGCTTATTGCACGTTCATCATCATTGTCATTGCTATTAAATTAGGGCGTTACCTCCCAATAACATTGAGAGGTAAATTAAATGCGTCGGTTATTGCAACAGTGACAAAACCTGCTGAGATTGTTGATTCGCTTGACTCAACATACTCATCCCTGCTTGCTGCAATACCTGTGTTCTCG
>PEWX01000065.1:53402-54388 GCA_002779995.1 Piscirickettsiaceae bacterium CG07_land_8_20_14_0_80_44_28 | reverse complement strand
CAAACTTACCAAGCAGTGAACATTTGTAGAGTTGTTGTAGCATCTTTACCGTTAGGATCAGTATGATACAATTCGAACTTCATGTTTTGACGCATCATCCAAGAAACACCAACTGTGTTTTGATCGCCAAAGTCTTTTGAAGAACGTGCGGCAACATAACCATTAACATTAGGGACGATACCCATTAATAGACCAATGTTAGTTGTCTTTTTAGCATCACCAGTACCAACCCTAACTTCGCTACTTTCTTTAGCAGAACCATAACTTAGGTAGGCTGCAAAATCACGTCCAGCTACTTTACCTTCTGCTTGTGCATCAACAACATAACCATCTTGTTTGATTGTTCCACCAGCATTATTAGTCACTTCACCAGTAATCATCTGAATACCAAAGCCAGTATCAAATCCACCGATATTAGGAGTTACAGCGGCGCGGAAATAAGTTGCTAAATCCGTAATCTTAGCACCTGTATTGTGGTTCCAAAATCCAGGAGAATATTGTGCTACGTTTACAAAGTATGCTGGATCTGTAATGGCTACAGTCAGACCAGTTGCGGCACCTGAACCAATACCCAAGACATTTGATGCGCTGTATGAATTACGGTCTTCAATCATACGCTGTGAACGTTGCGCACCGGTATTTAATAATTCCATACCATACCCTGGCCCTAAAGCGTCAGTAGAGAAAGGAACGATCGAAACACGAGTATTACCCATTTTCGCCGCTTCAAAAACTAACTTATAACCTAATGCCCAGTTAGCTTCACCTTCTGAAGTAACATCACCAGTTGCTAAGTCTGCTGTACCTTCAGTTTCAACAACACCACCGGCTAATGCACCTTCAACCAATGCACCAACACCATCGGCAACTTTACCACCGATTAATAACGCTTGTTCATCAGGCCATACGATTTCGCCGTTACCTGCAGATTCTACATAACGCAATTTAGAAATCATTGACATATTTAAAGTGCTTGGCAATGCAAA
>PEWX01000065.1:0-53301 GCA_002779995.1 Piscirickettsiaceae bacterium CG07_land_8_20_14_0_80_44_28 | reverse complement strand
GTGACACATAGAACATTGCATACCCATTTGGCGTGCGAATGCTGGAACCGCTTCAGCGGAAGGCGGTGTTAAGGTCAAACCAAAAGCAGCAAAACCTGCGACAGAAAGTAGTGCTTTAGAAGCGATACCTTGAGTTTTCTTCATTTTCATATTATTTGTATCCTCGTTAATAGATAGGTACTAAATGATTAAAAAGCATCGTTGTTCGATACCTGGATGCAACCATAAAAAAAACCGCTTAAACTGTATATATAACAAATGTTCGAAACTAAAAATGTATCAAAAAAACCACACCATAACTTATGTTATAAGCAATGTGACAACAATATGAATTTTTAATGACCCCATCATTAAAACCTCTAACAAATGTATAAATTACGCTACAATAGTCATCATGTAACGTAAATACCTGCTTTTTTTAATGGAAAAAGAATCCTAAAGACCCTTAATAATGACGATTGAATGAAGTTTACTTTTATGAATATTTTTGCATTTGCAAATAGGAAAACGCATTACAGCCTATTCGGAATTTTATTATTGCTGATTGTTTTTAGCAGTGCGGATCTTGCTTTGGATGGGTTCCCTGCTCTATCCCTGCCGCATTTAAGTATCCATATTAGCTTAATTTTGCTCTATGTGGCTGCTATTCTGGTGTTGTTGCAGATAAAACCAGACTCGCCAAACCAATCTGAAAACAAGACAACAGAACAGACGCCGCCATTCGTTTCAATTGAAACCGACCCCATATTGAGTTTATCAGACAAAATGGATCAAGCTTTTGATCGGTGGCAGCTCACGCCGGCAGAAAGAAAAATAGCCACCTTATTGATTTTGGGACACAGCCTGAAAGAAATCGCAGAATCGTGCCATCGAGGTGAGGGGACGGTGCGCCAACACGCTACAACCGTATACAAAAAAGCCCAATTATCCGGTCGTGCAAAATTAACGGCCTTTTTTTTACAAGATTTTATTGACACCGAACAACTTCATCCGCCATCAGAGATTCAAAACGCAACTGAAAAGCGCGTTTAATATTGAAAGAATATGCAGTTTAGGCTGAGATGATATAGAATGTGCATGTGGGCTGAGTTTAATCCCCTGCCGATAATTATGACCTTGGGGCCAGAAACTTAAAATGGTGAGCGTCTCGCGTATGTCCGAGATGCCTAAATTTTATGAAGAGGCTGCCACCTGAACTTTACGGTTCAGGGACCATGACTCAGTCCACACTTTTACGCTGTTTAAGATCCCATCAACGCATTAAAGAGTCCATCTGAAATCCCGGTTTTTTTGAGTGTTTAGGCTATATGAATCTAGATTTACGCCAATTTTGCCGCAAAATGCGCAATGCGCTCTCTCCCGCTCAACAGCAAGATCATGCCTTTAAAGCCGCACACCTTTTATTAAGGTCACCTTGGGTGCAGCGACCCAAAAAGATTGCACTCTACTTAGCGCAAGATGGCGAATTATCTACTGAACCCTTGTTTGAAGCTTTATGGCAACGTCATCACCGCATCTACTTGCCGGTACTTCAAAGCCACCGTGGACGCCCTATGGCTTTTGCAGAAATAACGAGAAAAAGTCAGTTTCAACCCAATCAATTCGGTATTTTAGAACCCATTACCCCCCATCATCAGCACTTGACGGCAAATCAACTGGATATTGTATTGATGCCTTTGACGTGCTTCGATCTAAACGGCAATCGAATCGGCATGGGCGGCGGCTTTTACGACCGAACATTTGCCTTTAAGCGTCACAAGCAAAATAAGTCACGAAAACCGAAACTGATTGGTTGGGCACATCAATGTCAACAAATAGACCACATTGCAGCCAATAATTGGGATATTCCACTGGATGGGTTGGTAACGGAAAACCGACGTTTTCAGTTCTAAAACAATCAAAAGTGCCCAAAAACACCCAGGCCTGGGTGTTTTTACTCAACCGGTCTTAAAAACAACTGATAGCCCGGATTGTCTTGCTCGGCAAAAAACGGATAGCCCAAAGTGTGCAAATAGTCTTCAAAGGGTTGTTTTTGTTCCGGCGGAACCTGTACCCCAACCAAAACACGGCCATAGGCTGCGCCATGGTTTCGATAATGAAACAGACTGATATTCCATTCTTCACTCATTTGCGATAAAAACTGCAACAAAGCACCGGGGCGTTCCGGAAACTGAAAACGATATAACAATTCATGTGCCACGCCTTTTGCGTGCCCACCCACCATATGCCTTAGATGCAATTTGGCCATTTCATCATCACTTAAATCCACTAAATCGTATTCACAGTGTTTAAGCTGATGAATCAACTGTTCTTTTTCAGCCACACCGCCTTCGGTTCGCACCCCCACAAATACCACGGCTTTGCGGGGATCAGAAAATCGATAATTAAACTCACTAATGGCACGACGATCTCCTAATAGCTCACAAAACCGCTTAAAACTGCCGGGCGTTTCGGGAATGGTCACCGCAAAAATCGCTTCGCGTTTTTCACCAATTTCTGTTCTTTCAGAAATATAGCGCAACGCATCAAAATTCATATTGGCACCACTGACAATCACCGCCAAATTAAGATCAGCAACCCCTTTTTCTGTCACGTATTTTTTCATCCCCGCTAACGCCAGTGCACCGGCAGGTTCCGAAATAACTCGGATTTCTTTAAAAATATCCTTCACTGCCGCACAAATTTCGTCGGTTTTAACGGTAATCATTTCGTCCACACAGGTTTGCGCAATGCGAAAGGGAATCTTGCCAACCTGCGCCACCGCAACGCCATCGGCAAAAATGCCAACCTTGTCGAGTTTAACGCGCCGATTTGCTTTCAAAGCCGCTGTCATGCAGGCGGCATCTTCGGGTTCGACACCAACAATCCGAGTTTCAGGTGCCACCTGCTTAATCACCGCTGCGACCCCCGCAATTAACCCCCCACCACCGACCGGGATAAAAATCACATCAAACGGTTTGGCCTGACGCAATATTTCTAAAGCAATCGTCCCCTGCCCGGCAATGACATCCATATCATCATAAGGGGGAATATAGGTATAGCCATTTTGTTGGCACAGTTGTTGGGCATGTTCGGCTGCTTGATCGTAAGCATCCCCAAACAGCACGACTTCTCCCCCCCGATTTCGTACCGAATCCACTTTAATCGACGGCGTGGTTCTGGGCATCACAATCGTCGCTTTAATGCCCATTTTAGTTGCGGCCAGTGCAACGCCCTGTGCATGATTGCCTGCGGAGGCAGCGATGACGCCTTGTTGCTTTTGCTGATCGGTTAGGTGATACAAGCAATTGTAGGCCCCTCTAAGTTTAAACGAAAAAACAGGTTGTAAATCCTCACGTTTTAACCAGACCTGATTTCGCACTCTCTTTGAAATTAAAGGCGCCTGCTCCAACGGCGTCTGTTCAGCCACATCATAAACAGGCGCTTTTAGAACGCGGCGTAAAATGGTTTCGGGCATTAATGATCCTTAGCTTGAAAATCTTATAAACCTTGGATTATAGCAAATGCCGGTCACACTTTGTTTGCGAGTTAGCCATTCAAATACCAAGGTTTGCAGATAACAACGCAAATGGGCTCTTCACGGGTTTTTAATGCTTTTTTGTGAAAGAGTGACTACAATCCTTGTCTTAAAGAACGGAAAAACACCCCAATCAACTTAAATCAACTTAAGGATTTGCTATGTCTTGGTTTAAAAAACTGAGTGTTCTGTTATTTATCATTTTGCTTGGCGTGATGGGCTACCTGATATGGATGACAGATCAATCAATGCCATTCAACTCTGAATACGCCACGGCACAGCGTCAGCTATCATCCGCCCCCACCGGCGGCGACTTTACCTTAAATTCACAACAGGGTGCGGTTTCGCTCAGTCAATTTCGTCATCAATGGGTGCTCATTTATTTTGGATATACTTTTTGCCCCGATATTTGCCCAACCAATCTCGGCAATTTATCATTGGCTTACCGCAGATTAAGCGAGGCACAACAACAGCAAGTACAAATTTTGTTTATTTCGGTTGACCCGGATAGAGACACCCCTGCCCAGTTGGCAGAATATGTCAATTTTTTTAACAGTGATATGATTGGTTTAACGGGCAATAAAGCGGATCTGGATGACATCACGCAACGTTATGGCGTGGTCTATGCCTTGCATAAAACGCCCGAAAATAGTCAGAACTACTCGGTTGACCATTCCGCTTTCACTTATTTAGTCAACCCCAAAGGCGAACTGGTTAAGCAACTGCCACACGGCACCAATCCCCGGCAATTTCAACAAGCCATTGAGCAGGCGCTGAAATCCTCTGTGCCGGTTCAATAATATTGTCAGGATTTCAATCACATTCAAACTTGAAAAGCATTATAGAATACTTATATCTACATTTTAATGCGATACCAACTTGATAGAGGTTTTAGAACAATGAATAAACACATTTCTCTCGCCGCGCTTATTTTGAGTGCTTTTGTAGCGGTTACCGGTTCGGTACAAGCAGAAACCGCCTCAGACATTGAAACGGCTAAAACGCTGACACTTTGCGTCGATTATTTCGATTTAACCGATGAAAACCAAAAAGCCGTCTATTTGAAAGAACTCGATCGTCGCGGTCAGCTCAGCGTTGAAGATCACGAAAATTTTGCAAAAGGTCAAGTGGTAAACGGTTGCACCCTGTGCGGCATGTACATGACCTTAGGCAAACCGCTTTCTGAAACCTCAAAGCAAATTCGTCCGATGGTCTTTAAGGCGGTTCACGTTTACCCTGAACATTATTATGTGACCCAATCGGGCATGGTGGTTAATCACTTTGCAAGAAAACCCGGTGTGATGCCGCCTAAGCTCAACGAATCTGTCCCCGAAACACAAGCACCGCCGGTGATTTTTAATGCACCGGGCGGACAACCCAAGCACCATTAGCGCGACACTATACTTTCAGTGCCAAAATGTTTAAAATGTCTGCCAATTTAACCCAAAAGGTAACCCCTTGCCTTTTTGAAAACAATGAGAAAAATCATGACACAAGATGAATTAAAACAACAAGTCGCGCAAGCCGCCATTGAATATGTGGTGGCAGACACCTATATTGGCGTTGGTACCGGTTCTACGGCAAACTTTTTTATTGATGAATTGGCTAAAATTAAAGGGCGCATTAAAGGCGCAGTGGCCAGTTCTGAAGCAACTGCTGAGCGTTTAAAAAGCCATGGTATCCCTGTATTAGAATTAAATGCTGTTGATGAACTGTCGGTTTACATCGATGGCGCAGATGAGGCCGATCCACAACTTAATTTAATTAAAGGCGGTGGTGGTGCTTTAACCCGCGAAAAAATCGTGTTGGCGGTTGCACAACAATTTGTGTGTATTGCAGATGACAGCAAAAAAGTCAATGTGCTGGGTAAGTTTCCATTGCCGATTGAAGTCATCCCGATGGCTCGCAGCTATGTCGCTCGTGAAGTCGTTAAGCGCTTTGGCGGAGAACCGGTATTGAGAGAGAATTTTACCACGGATAATGGCAATGTTATTTTAGACATTCATGGTCTGCAAATTACCGATCCCGTCGCCATGGAAACCGAGCTGAACAGTATTGTCGGCGTTGTCACCAATGGACTCTTTGCAGCACGTAATGCCGACATTTTCTTGTGTGGCACAGCCAATGGTGTTGAAACCATTAAGGTTGCAGATTAAAGGCTTAATATGCAAAATATCGCGCGAAATCTTTTTGGTGGTTTGGTACTGATTTTAATTGGCACGCTACTTTACTTAACGGTATTTTCAGATGGTTTAGGCAAAGCGCCTGCCATTACGGTTAAAACAGCACAAGGTCAAATGCTAGCGCTTAATCAACCGATGAAACCCGTTATGGTTACTTTTTGGGCAACAACCTGCTCCGGCTGTATTGCTGAAATGCCCCATTTAGCGAAAATCAAGCAACAATTTGGCGATAAATTTGAATTGGTTGCCGTCTCAATGGAATATGACCCGGCGGAACAGGTTGAAAAGTTTACCGCGAAAAATCCCTATCCTTTCTCTTTCGTAAAAGATACCGATGGCAAGATTGCCTCAGCGTTTGGTAAAGTGTTACTGACGCCCACCAGTTACTTAATTGCGCCAAATGGCAATATAAAATATCGAAAGGTCGGTGAAGTGGATTTTGATTGGGTCACCCAAGTGATTGATCAAATGACGCCAAATTTATAACTTTTTAATCCCCAAAACTTGCAACAAGGACACTTATGTCACATTCCCAAGATTTATTTAAAGCCGCTCAAAATCATATTCCCGGCGGTGTTAATTCCCCGGTTCGAGCCTTTAAAAGCGTTGGTGGAACGCCGGTATTCTTTAAAGAAGCCAAGGGCGCCTACCTGATCGATGAAGATGACAAACGCTACATTGATTATGTCGGTTCTTGGGGGCCGGCCATTTTAGGTCATGCGCACCCGGAAGTGATTCGTGCCGTTCAAGAAAAGGCAGAACATGGACTTTCATTTGGTGCGCCAACCGCCATTGAAACGACGATGGCTGACTTGGTATGCAAACTGGTTCCGTCAATGGAAATGATTCGCATGGTCAGTTCCGGCACCGAAGCCACTATGACAGCCATTCGACTGGCACGCGGCTATACCGGGCGGGATAAGATTGTTAAATTTGAAGGCTGCTATCATGGCCATTCTGATTCATTGCTGGTTAAGGCAGGTTCCGGTGCACTGACATTAGGCGTTCCCTCCTCACCCGGTGTTCCGGCTTGTTTGGCACAAGAAACGCTAACCTTAACCCACAATGATTCAGACGAAGTTCGTCAAGTTTTTGCCGAAATTGGCGATCAGATTGCTTGTATTATTGTTGAACCCGTTGCCGGTAATATGAATTGTATTCCGCCGGAACCCGGCTTTTTAGAAACCCTGAGAGAAGTCTGCGATCAATCCGGTGCCGTGCTTATTTTTGATGAAGTTATGTGTGGCTTCCGCGTCGGTCTTGGCGGTGCGCAAGCACGCTACCATGTCACTGCTGACCTGATTACCTTTGGTAAAGTGATTGGCGGCGGCATGCCGGTTGGTGCCTTCGGTGGTAAACGCGAAATCATGCAACATATTGCCCCGCTTGGCCCAGTCTATCAAGCCGGCACCTTGTCAGGCAATCCCATTGCGATGGCTGCCGGTTTAAAAACCTTAGAACTGATTAGCCAACCCGGATTTTTTGACGAATTAGACGCCAAAACCGCCAAACTGGTGAACGGATTGCAAGCCGTTGCTGATGAAGCCGGCATTGCGTTTACCACCAATCAGGTCGGAGGCATGTTTGGCTTGTTCTTTAACGAGGAAAAAGCGATTTCTCGATTTGCACAAGTCGCCAAAGGCGATATGGACAGATTCAAAGCTTTCTATCATGGTATGTTAAACGAAGGCATTTATTTAGCCCCTTCAGCCTTTGAGGCAGGCTTTGTTTCTATTATGCACTCGGATGAGGATATCGAGGCGACACTGAGCGCCGCACGCAAAGTGATGGCGACACTCTAAGCCAAATCCATGCTCGACCATTCGCCTCATCAAGCGCAAACACTGATTGCGCTTTTCAATGCGACCTTTTCAATAAGCCGGCACACACAACTGGTGTGCGGTGAAAAGGAACCGATTTACCGCCCCGCTGACAATCAATATCCTTACCATCGAATCCTCTTTGCACATGGATTTTTTGCCTCCGCTTTACACGAAATTGCACATTGGTGTATCGCAGGAAAACACAGAAGACAACTTGAAGATTTTGGCTATTGGTATGAACCCGATGGTCGTTCAGCTGAACGACAAGCTGAGTTTGAACGCGTTGAAGTGAAACCCCAAGCATTAGAATGGATCTTTTCGCAAGCGGCAAATTTTCCATTTCACTTTAGCGCCGATAATCTTGCCCTCAACAATCAACCTTCTAATCGTTTTAAAAGCGATGTTTATGAACAGGTGAAAACCTATCTAACCCATGGAATGCCGAACGATGCCCAAATCTGGACAAATCAACTCATTAGCCATTTTCGACCAAATCAACCGTTGAACCTAACAGAGTTCCAATTAAGCTAATGTGCTGTTAAAAATGGCCAGGCCAGGCTATTTTTTAGGGGGGTTAGGCTGACTAAAAATTGCCCAAACAATGATTAATACCAATCCAAGAAATATTCCAACCTCTAAAAATGCCCACATCATTAGAGTTTATCTACTTGAACCACATGACAATCGACGTCATCTTTCAGTTGCTTTAAGCCTTTTTGCACTTTTGCCTGCACGCTTTTCAAATCATCAAACACTTCGACCTTAACAATCACCGCATTAACGACAATATTCTTAATCGCTTTTTTCTGATTTTTTAACATCACTTGCTTATTGCCAATTATGGTACGGACTCTTTCAACATAATCCGGGATTTTATGTGCCGGAAAGCCATTTGGGGTGAACACCGCCAATTCATCGTCTTCCAGCCGCATCATCTGCCAGCTTTGCTCCGTCTCGGTTTGAATGATTTTGACCACCAAACGTAAAATACTGTCGCCAATCAGCCAAGAGTAATTTTTGTTATAGTAATCAAGATTTTGTATATCAAAGACGACAAAATATTTTTTGGTAATAATGCCCGACAGAGAATCATTTAAAAAGGTATCTAATTCCTTTTCATACAGAGATTTGTCCGGCAATCCGGTTAAAAAATCCCGATTCATATTCTGCTCAATATCAATCACATCCCCTTTGATGGCTTCTAACTCCTGAGCACCTTTCTGCACCCAAAGCGTTGTTTTAGTGGATTCATTTTCTATGACCTTCATTTCTGATAATGCTTCGGTAAGGATGATTTGAATCGCTTCCCGGGTCTTAGCGATAGCCAAACTATCCCGCATATCCCCTATGGTTTCTTGGTGTCCTTGAATATTGACAACAAACTCATGAATTCTGTCTTTTAATTCATTCGCCTTTTCAATAATTTGCGTTGTTTTTTCATTAATACCCAAGGATTCTTTGAAGTGGGCGCTTAAGATGTAAGATTCAAAGAGTCGATGATAGGCGGCATCTGTCAATCCATTTTCAGAGTTTTTTAACGATTTTATGCGCGAAACTAAGTTTTTATTTTCTCCCAAAAAATACGAATACCAAATACTAAACATCATTGGATTGATATCCAAATGATTGCTAACCAAATATTCTAATGTCTTATTCGCGACTAACTTCTTATTCATAAAACTCCTTAGACAGACTAGATGGGTATTTTTGTTTCAACCCTTTAATGAGCCTTTGATGGAGGCCGCCGAAACTGCCATTACTCATAAAAATAACCTGGTCGTCCGGCTGACAAAATTTAATCAAACTTTCATAAAGCTTATCATAGTTATCGGCTAAGGTAACCGGGCACTTAAACTGATCGATGTTTAGCTGCCATTGCCAAGCAGGATCAATAAATCCAAAAACGGCATCGGCACACGTAAATGCCTTTGGCAAAGTATGACGATGAACCCCTAATCTCATGGTATTGGACCGAGGCTCAAATACCGCAATTAAGCGTCCTGTTGGCTGATGGGACTGCTGAATTTTAGCACACATTCCGGCCAAAGAGGTCGCAATGGCTGTTGGATGGTGGGCGAAGTCATCATAGACCGCAATGTCATTAACGCGTCCGACCAACGTCATTCGACGACGAATTCCCTTGAACGTTGATAAGCTTGCCACCGCCAAATGTGGCGGCACACCACAGTGCACTGCGGCGGCAATGGCACTGAGTGCGTTGCGAACATTATGCGCCCCCGTCATGGGCCAATTGACCACGCCTTGAGATTGTTTTTGATAAAACACCTCAAACACACCGGCGTCTTGCTGTTTTAGACTTGCCGACCATTCTCCTCCGTCACCTTGCTGCTGAATTTGTGACCAACAACCCTGCGCAACCACATCATCCAGTGCAGGCTCATCATTGGGCATAATAATCAACCCATTGCCGGGAACCGTTCGCAGTAAATGGTGAAATTGCTTCTGAATGGCAGCCAAACTGTCAAAAATATCGGCGTGATCGAATTCTAAATTATTCAATACACAGGTTCGTGGGTGATAATGGACAAATTTTGAGCGTTTATCAAAAAAGGCGGTGTCATATTCGTCGGCTTCGACCACAAAAAAGGGGGCATCTCCTAATCGAGCGGAGACCCCAAAATTTTCAGGCACACCACCAATCAGAAACCCGGGGTTTAATCCCGCATCTTCAAGAATCCATGCCACCATAGATGCGGTAGAAGTTTTACCATGCGTTCCCGCCACCGCCACGACCCAACGATCTTTTAAAATATGATCGGCAAGCCACTGGGGACCGGAAGTATAAACTTGCTGAGCATTTAGAACTGCTTCAACGGCTTGGTGACCTCGGCTCAATGCGTTACCAATCACCACGGCATCGGGTGTCTGTTGTAGAAAATCCAATGAATCAGCCTCCATAACCTCGATGCCTGCCTTAGACAATTGGCTACTCATCGGCGGGTATACGGCCTGGTCGGAACCGGAAACCGTTACCCCCATGGCTTTTGCCAACTGCGCAATGCCCCCCATAAAAGTACCCGCAATGCCAAGAATATGAATTTTCAAACTTGCTCCTCTATCCATTAAACACGCACTCAATTGGCGCTATTGCGGCCAAAAAAATAACTGAACGCCTATGATATTGAAGAATCCTTAAAAAAGCCAACGCATTTGCTTGCCGAAACCCCTTTTTGCCCTTAAACTTTCGACATGTCCTACCAATTTATTGATCAAACTGATACGTTACACGCCTTTTGCCAATCCATTCAGTCTAGCCCGTGGCTTGCGATTGATACCGAATTTGTGCGAACGGATACCTATTTCCCGATTTTGAGCTTGATACAAATTCAAAACGCCTCCGGTATCGCTGCCATTATTGATCCCATCGCGATTGATGACCTCAGTTCATTATGGGCAGTGTTGCAGGATCCGAATATAGTCAAAGTATTTCATTCTGCTCGGCAGGATTTGGAAGTGCTCTACCAAGTCTCGGGACAATTACCCGTCAATATTTTTGACACACAGATCGCCTGTGTATTTTTAGGCCATGGTGATTTAGCCGGACTGGCTCGTGTGGTGGCTGCGGAACTCAATATCACTTTAGAAAAAAGCCAAACCCGCACAGATTGGCAACAACGACCCTTGAGTGCTGAACAATTAGCTTATGCCATTGATGATGTCCGAACGCTGGCACCCTTATATGAAAAATGCTTAAGCAGATTAACGCCAGAACAGCTTGACGCATTACAACAAGACTTTGCTGCTTTATTAGAGGTACGGTTGTATGAACTCGCGCCTCAAAATGCCGGCGAAAAAATAAAAACGGCGAAAAAACTTCCCCGCAAAAATCGCGCTATTGCCTTCCGGCTTGCCGAATGGCGTGAACGTCATGCGATTGAACATAATCGACCCAAACGTTGGATTCTCTCCGATGATGTGCTGGTCGCCATCGCCAAACGCCCTCCTGCAAACGTTGAAGCTCTATACAAAGTTCCTCATATCAAAGTGTCATCCATTAAAACCTATGGGGAAACTTGGATATCCTTGATTGACGAGGTCTTTTCAACCCCTGAGCTTTGGCCCATTCTCCCGCCGCCGGATACCCCGCCTAGTCTGCAAGAAACCGTTTTTTTAGAGATTGGTTTTGCTTGGGCAAATCAAGTGGCGTTGGATTATCACATTAACCCTCATAATGTCATTCAAAAAGCCGATTTACTCGCTTTAATTCGTCAGTCGGATAGGGTGTTAATCGGTTGGCGCCATCTTTTGATTGAAACCCCTTTGCGTGCTTTTTTTCGAGGAGAAATGCCATTATGCTGTGACAATAATCGGCTGATTCAAAAAACCGTCACTTAATGGAAACACATCCCCTCTAAAATAGCCAATCATGTTAACAGGAAGATCGCACTATGTCAGAACCTGCCCATAATGTCCTTTATGCCCAAGCCGGCGGCGTCACCGCTGTCATTAATGCCAGTGCAGCCGGTGTCATTGAAATGGCGCGCAGACATCCCGAAAAATTTGGCAAAATCTATGCGGCAGTCAATGGAATTGTCGGGGTACTGGAAGAAACCTTAACCGATACCACTCAGTTTACCGAGCAGATGCTAGACCAATTAAAAACCCAACCCGGCGCCGCCTTTCAATCTTGCCGTTTTGACTTAGACACGCTTGCTGAAAACCCTGAACAATACCAACGCGTTTTAGCGGTTTTTCGTCAATACAATATCGGCTATTTTTTTTACAATGGGGGGAATGGTTCGATGGTAACCGCCCAAAAAGTAGCGGACTATTGTACGGAAAAGGGGCACCCGGTGACCTGTATCGGGGTGGCTAAAACCATTGATAATGACCTGGCGCTATCACACTGTAGCCCCGGGTTTGGCAGTGCGGCTAAGTACATTGCCACCAGTTTGCTTGAAGCGACCTTGGACTTGATTTCAATGCATAATACCTCTACTAAGTTCTTTGCGCTCGAAGCGATGGGGCGCAATGCAGGTTGGCTAACCATTGCAGGCGGCTTAATTAAAACCCAAATACCCGATGCTCCCTTAATCGTGCTACCCGCTGAGCGCGCTTTCAGTCAACAGGCTTTCCTAGATAAGGTGAACCATTTTATCGAACACAAAGGGTATTGTGTTTGTGTGGTATCTGAAGGCTTGACCAATGAGGATGGCAGTTATATTTCCATTGAAAATATCGAGCACACTCACAGCCATGACTATACCCAACTTGGCGGTGTGGCGCGCACACTATCCAACCTGGTAGCTCAAACTTTTAATTGTAAAACCCACAGTGCCGTTCCCGATTATTTACAACGTTCAGCCAGTCATATCGTCTCTGAAACCGACTGGCAAATGGCTTATCGTGCCGGGAAAGCTGCGGTACAAGCCGCATTAGACGGGCTTCATGGCGTACTGCCAACCATTCAGGTTTTGAGTGAGCAACCGTTGGTTTGGCGCTATCAAAATGTTGATTTGGTCGAAGTGGCTGACCTGGAAAAACGGGTGCCGGATAGCTTTATCTGCGATGACGGCATGGATATTACCCAAGCGGCTTTGGACTATCTCAAACCTTTAATCAAAGGTGAAAGACCCATTCCTTATCAATATGGTCTACCGGCCATTGCGCCCATTCAGTATCAATGTATCAAACAACAACTGCCCCCTTACAAAGTCGTTAAATAAAGTCCTTCTAGTGAAAAAAATGGCCAGGCCTGGTCATTTTTTCACCCCCTGAGCCTTTAATTGGCTTAAAATATTAGGTTTTACCAAGGTTATACAAACATCCTACCAATAAAATGAAAGGCGATTTTATGAACTTAACAAGCATTAACCTTGAACAAATCGATATTCAAATGTTATGGAATACCGTCATTATTGACTGGGGAACGAATCTAATCTTTGCACTCCTCATTTTTCTCGTGGGGAAAATGATTGTTAAAGGCATCACCAAACTGACCACCAAATTGCTCGAAAGAGCCAATGTGGATGCCATGTTGATTAACTTCATTACCGCCATTGTCAGTGCCATATTATTATTGTTTGTGGTTATTGCTGCCCTTAGCCAATTAGGCATTGATACCACGTCTTTGGTAGCATTAGTCGGTGCGGCCGGAATCGCCATAGGTTTAGCGCTGAAAGATTCGTTGCAAAACTTTGCATCGGGCGTGATGCTCATTGTGTTTAAACCCTTTCAAGTCGGTCATTTTGTCGAAGCCGCCGGGGTAATGGGCACCATCGAATCGATTGGTATTTTCAGCACCCAGATGAAAACAGGCGATAATAAAACCCTTATCATCCCGAATGGCAATCTTTATAAAGGGATCATCATTAACTATTCTGCTAAACCCACTCGCCGAGTGGATATGGTATTTAGTATTGGCTATGACGACGATATTGCATTGGCTAAATCGATTTTAATGCAACTCCTCGAAGCAGATGAAAGGGTATTAAAAGACCCTGAACCTGTTGTGAACATCGCTCAATTAGGGGCTTCCAGCATTGATTTCAATGTGCGTCCTTGGGTACAATCATCAAATTTCTGGCCGGTGAAATGGGATATGAATGAAAAGGTTAAACAAGCCTTTGATGCCGCCAACATTGGCATTCCCTATCCGCAAATGGATGTGCATTTACACACAGAATCTAATTCAACACTTTCTTCAAAATAATTAAGGGCTCTCTATGAAAAAAAATGTTTTACTCCTTGCGCTCAGCAGCGTCATCATCACTCAACCTGTTTTGGCTAAAGATAAACCCAAATATGGCTTAAGCGGGGCGGGGGAAGCCGGTTATGCCAATACAACGGGTAATGTGGTTTCTGAATCCCTCTACGCTGCCCTGAAAGCCGACTATAAGCAAACGGACTATCGCTTAAAAAGTTTAATTGAAGCCAAAAATAAATCTGAAGATAAGGTGGCTACTGAGGAACGCTATGTTGGTGAAGTGCAAACTGACTGGTTCTTAAATGCCTATCCGCAAGCCTATGGCTTTGGGCAAGTTCGTTTGGAAAATGATCGTTTTGTCGATATTGACCTGACCGCTTTTGTATTGGCCGGTTTCGGTTACAGTTTCTTTGATGAGAAAAATCTGGTTTTAAGCACGGAGCTAGGTTTAGGGCGTCAATCGACCGGCTACACCCAAAAAAGTGGTCAAAAAGATATCAATCAAACCATTATCAAAGGTTCAGCCAATTTTGAGTATGGTTTTAACGACCAGGTTAGATTCTTGCAAGATGTAGCCGTTTATAGCGGTAGTGATCAAATGCAATATGAAACCAATACGGGCCTGAAAGTTAAATTAAATGGCAGCTTGAGTCTAAAAGCGAATTACAAAATTCGTTACAACGATACCCCCGCTGTCGGTAGCGTTAACAAAGATACTGAAACCTTTTTAACCTTGATTTACGACTTCTAGCTTTAAGGCAATCCCCTCTTAAACTGACACTAACAACGCCGGCTTATGATGGCTGGCGGCTTGTCATAAAACCCTCATAAACTGTTTATAAAAGCATCACTGAACCGTCATCTGCGCCGGGTAATATGTTTTAAACCATATTACGGGAGCTAGAGAATGTCAGAAAGTGCTGCAACAAAAACGCTGGTTAAAACCGCCGTGTATAACACGCCCTTCCTGAGCCGAAAAGGATTGCTTGATCGACTTTTTACACATTGGTTTGACCGGTTAGTTTACCCACAAATCTGGGAAGACCCTGAAGTGGATATTGACGCCTTAAGTCTCAACGAGCAGTCTCGTATTTTTACCATTTCATCAGGCGGATGTAATGTATTGAATTATCTGACACTCAAGCCCCAATCCATTACCGTTGTCGATTTAAATGAGGCGCATATTGCCCTACTCAAATTAAAAATAGCGGCCATTCAACACCTTCCGGATGCCGAATCGTTTTTTGACTTTTTTGGCCGTGCTAACTTAACTAAAAATCTGGACACTTATGCCATTCATATTCGACCACACCTAGACGAAAAAACCTTAAATTATTGGGAAGGCAAAGAAGGACTTTGGCGAAAAAAACGTATCGAATACTTCTCCGATGGCTTTTATCAACACGGTTTACTGGGGCGATTTATTGGCCTCATTCACTGGATAACTCGACAATTGGGTTACGACATCAGCAAGGTGATGCAAGCGCGTAATTTGCAAGAGCAACAACAGTTATTTAATGAACACATCGCGCCTGTTTTTGATACAAGACTGGTGAAATTTCTCTGTCACCGTTCAGTTGTGCTTTACAGTCTTGGCATTCCCCCTGCTCAATTTGATGAAATGCTCCAAGAATCTCGACTAGACCAACAAGGTATGCATGAATTACTTAAAGAGCGTGCTCGACGACTTGCTTGCGATTTTCCTTTAAATGACAATTATTTTGCCTGGCAAGCCTTTAATCGCAGCTATGACATTAAACACCGTCAAGCCGTGCCTCGCTATTTGAAAAACCCCGCATTTACAACCTTAAAAGAACAGGTTCAGCAGATTAATCTTCACCATAAATCCATGACTGAAAAGTTAAAAGCCATGCCTGCAAACAGTCTAAATGCTTATTTATTACTGGACGCACAAGATTGGATGAATGCTGAACAGTTGACAGAGCTTTGGCAAGAAATCACCCGCACCGCGCAACCGGGTGCCAAGGTTGTCTTTAGAACAGCGGGGGAAAAGTCGCCGCTTGAAGATAAATTGCCAGCCGGCATTTTACAAAATTGGACAACGGATGCCGATGCGAATCAACACTGGACGCGACAGGATCGTTCAGCGATTTATGGTGGAGTCTATGCTTACACACTTAGCGCTTAGTCTTATCCATGCTTGAGGGGGATGACATTTGCCAAGCCGCACAAATTTGGCTCACAATCCACCAACGGCTCAATAATCAACAGGCTTTTCGGAATGTCCGTACACAGCTACAGCTAGAGAAAATCGGTGATGAATGGCTGCCTGCAACCTTGAATCAAACAGACTATGACAACAGCTATGTGTGTTCACCCTATACCGCTTATATTTCTTATGCCAAGCAAGAGCTTCCCTTACTGAAAAATCCGCTTTGGGAAACCTTGGCTAAGTTGGGATTGGGGTTAGCAAGCATCTGGCTAAAAGGCATTCAGATTAATCGAACCCTCTCCATCAATAATTGGCTATTTTCAACCAATCTTCCCGGAGATTGGTCCGCTGAAAATTTACACGATTCGACTCAAAACTGGATCGCCCGCTATCCAACGCACAGCATTAGCATCCGCTCACTGAATCCGCTTCACCACCCTGCCTTAATCAAACGTCTAAACAGTCAAAATTGGTTATTAATGCCGGCACGTCAGGTTTTTGTGTTTGATGGCCGGCAACCGGATTGGTGGCGGCGAAATAACTGCAAAAATGACCAACGTCTATTGCGCAAAACCCCCTTGCAGTACGTAAGCAACGAACAATTCTGCGAAAGCGACTTTCCGCAAGTTGAACGCTGCTATAACCAACTGTTTATTGAAAAACATTCCAATTTCAATCCGCAATTAACCGCTGAATATTGTTTGCAATTACACAGGTCAGGCCTGGTTAATTTTCAAGGGTTCCGGGATGAAACAGGACGAATCATTGGTGTGGTTGGGTTCTTTACCCAAAGGAACATTATCACATCGCCAATCCTCGGCTATGACACCCAACAACCGAAATCTCTAGGACTTTATCGGCTGTTAATCACCCTGATTTTAAAACAAACCCACCAGTCAGCAATGGCAATGAATTTGAGCTCCGGTGCCGGCGAATTCAAAGCCATGCGCGGCGGAGAAGCGACTGTGGAGTACACGGCCTATTATGTACAGCATCTCCCCACCGTCAGGCGCTGGGGTTTTAAAGCCTTTAACTTAGTGTTAAACCAAACCCTGCCAAAACTTTTTTCAAAACGGTATTTTTAACAGAGATTTTCACTCAACCTGGAACGATCGCCATGCCTAATACAAAATCTTTACCGGAAACAGATGATCTTCACAATCTATTTCATCAAATGTTGAAGTTTAAGCATTTGATCGAAACCGAAGCAAGACAACTCATTTACGAATTCCCGCACAGCCAAACTCAGACAGACAACCTACTCAGTCTGATTAATATGATGCACTATGTCGCCATGCGACGCCATGCTGTTCACAATTTACAATCTCAACTGGCTCAAGCGGGACTGTCTTCATTAGGGCGTATTGAACCGCATGTGTTAACCACTATTGTATCGGTATTGAATATCCTTTCAAAAGCCACACAACAAGAGACCTATACAGCACGATTACCCGACAATACCATTGATTATCAGCAAGGCTATAAAATTCTCAAAGCGCGCGCGCAAAGACTGTTCGGCTCAAAACCAGCTTCACGCACAGAATATATTATGGTGACCATTCCCAGTGAAGCAGCAG
Organism: Piscirickettsiaceae bacterium CG07_land_8_20_14_0_80_44_28; assembly: GCA_002779995.1. Classification (GTDB taxonomy): domain Bacteria; phylum Pseudomonadota; class Gammaproteobacteria; order Thiomicrospirales; family Thiomicrospiraceae; genus Hydrogenovibrio. The sequence goes on along the minus strand of PEWX01000065.1, from coordinate 35,361 downwards.
ATCAATCTGACTGGTTTGACGCCATGTTTGCAGCGGGCATGAACTGCGCGCGGATAAATTGCGCACATGATTCAGTAGAAATCTGGCAGAAAATGGTGGATCAAATTCACGCTTACTGTCGCGCCAATCAAGTCCAATGCCCAATCATGATGGATTTAGCGGGTCATAAAATTCGTACCGCCAATGTTTTGCCAACACCTGAAAGACAAGATTTTCACAAAGGCACACTAAAAGCGCCAAGAATTTTTTTAAAGGACTGGTTATTACTAAGGGGCCAGACCACAGAAAAAGGGTTTAACTTCAATCAATTTTCGAAGCCGATCGCCGTTGTCTTCAACTGTAGCTATCCACCTGTTATCGATAAGCTCAACTTGGGTGAAATGGTTTGGATTGATGATGGCAAAATTGGAACCGTTGTGAAAGCCATTACAGAGGAAGGGGTGTTGTTGCAAGTCACCCAAGTTGGCCCCAAGGGCGTTAGACTCAAACCTGAAAAAGGATTAAACTTACCTCAAACTGATTTACAACTCCCCGCATTGAGTCAAAAAGACCATGCCGATTTACAGTTTATTTGCCAACATGCCGATTTAGTCGCCTTGTCCTTTGCAGAAACCGCGGATGATATCCTCTATTTACAACAACAGCTACAGCATCTCAATCGTGCTGATTTACCCATTATTGCCAAAATTGAAACCCCAAAAGCCGTTGTTAACCTGCCCAAAATCATTGCGACTGCTTTAGCAAACAATCTGGATTTTGGGGTCATGATTGCTCGAGGTGATTTGGCGGTTGAGTTAGGCAGTGTACAAATGGCAGAAACCCAAGATGCGTTATTAAGACTCTGCGAGTCAGCACACATTCCCATTATCTGGGCCACTCAAGTTCTTGAGACCCTTGCCAAAAAAGGCGTGGTATCGCGTCCTGAAATCAGTGATGCAGCCATGTCTCAGCGCTCAGAATGCGTGATGCTCAATAAAGGGCCTTTTATTATTGAAGCCGTCCGTATTCTCAGTGAAGTTCTGCACAGAATGGAACACACCCAATATAAAAGCCATACCCATTTACCAATATTAAAATGGTAAAGTAATCGAGCGGTTCTTTTACTTGAAACAAACCGTGAATCAAAGCGATCATTTCTGAGTTGATTTATATACGGAGTCTTTTAAATGTCTTACGATAAAAACCTGATGCAGAATACCGGCACGGGTTATGCCAAAATCACCTATATCCTTTATTTGGTTGGGCTGTTATTTCCTATCTTTGCACTGATTGGGCTGGTGATTGCTTGGGTTAAACGCAACGACGATGGCAATCCTGCTTGGTTAGAACAGCATTACCGCTTTCAGTTTCAAACCTTTTGGTTTGGGTTGATTTATTTACTCATCGGTTTTTTATTGACCGCTTTTATGATCGGCTGGTTGATTCTAGCATGGTGGCTTGTTTGGTTGATTGTTCGCTGTATTAAAGGACTGATTGCGATTGATAATCAAACAGCCATCCAGGGCGGTTTTTTCAGTTTGGCGGCGCCACAAGCGCCCGCATCAAGCGGGGATCCATAAACCGGCTCATATCGGTTAATTTTCTAGCAATATTAACGGATTGTTTTCACCAAATACCGTTGTGCCTTTCGGGGCTTGAATGGCAATAACTTTTGCATTAACAGGCGCTTCAATACGATAATATTTTTGCCAGGCCTGGGTAGATTGCAGTTGTGCCTTGGCTTTTAGCATGGCTTGCTCGGCTAAATCATAGGCCAATTTTGCGGCATCAAATTCTCTTTTGGCCGTTACGGTTCGGTCATATAAATCAGCTGCTTGATCCAATTCAATTTGCGCATCGGCCAATTTCAGCTCCGACGCTTTTAGCGCTGCTGCTTGCATTGCCAACTGCGCTTGATAGGCTTGGTCATCAATTTGCATCAATAATTGACCCGGTTTAACCCTTTGCCCGACCTTAACCGTAACCTGCTGCACCTGACCGGAAACCAAAGCGCCAATTTGAATTTTTGCTGCTTGAACCTTTAGATTGATCCCCAACAGCAATATCAAACCCATCATCAAGGGTAAAGATGGCTTCCCCGCTAAGTTATTGAATATGTGCTTCATAATTTTCCTCATGATTGATTATTTCGGCAGGTTTCTTAAAGCTGGGGGCTTGTCCACTTAAAAAATCCAACTGTGCCCATGCCAATGTCTGTTTAAACTGCTGTGAAATCATTTGATAATTGGATTCTGATAACTGAACCATCGAATCGCCTAAATCTGTCTGAGATTCATTTTCGTAGAGTGCACGACTGAAATCCAAATATAAATCCGCATAATCTGCTTGTAATTGCAATTGTTTTTTCTCTGCTTCAGACAATTTAATCGTAAAAAATAATTCAGACACCTGGTCTCTCAACGCCTGTTTGGTCGCCGCTATTTGTGCTTGAATTTGCTGAATCTGTGCTTTCTGCTTCGCCACAGCGGAAGATTTCAGGCCGCCATCGACCAAAGGCATTTGCATTGACAGATCAACCCGCCAATTCCCTTCATATTTTTTTTCATAACTGGACAGTTGACCACCCCAAGCATCCAAACGGAATACCGGGTTATTAGCCACTTTTTCACCTTGCAATTGTGACAAAGCGGCTTGTCGCTGAAGCCCCAAACCTTTTAACTGAAGATTATTGGAAAGAACCTGCTGCTGTAATGCTTCCAAAGTCGGAAGACTGCGTTGGCTGTAAGCCTCTAAATTAGGAAAGGTCAATTTGTCTGACAAGGCTTGGGGCTGCCCCACCAAGTTTGCAAGCACACTTCGAGTACGTCTTTGTTCATTTTCCGCTTTAGACCGTAATAGCAGAATTTTTTCATAATCATTTTGTCGCTTTAAATAAGCGACATCGGATATTTGGTGCAATTCATGACGATCCTTCGCTTTATCCAGTGTCACGTAAGCCACGGCCATGGACTCGTTTTGCACCCGGTACTGGTAATCAGCCAAAATGATATTAAAAAAAGCTTGCATCAACTGTAATTGAAACTGATGATTTTGGCGAACGCCAAACCGACTTTCGGCTTTGGTCAACTGTTGTTGCGCCTCGGTTAGGGCATTTTGACGACCAAAATCATAAAGCTGTTTACCCACATGCAAAGCCAGTTGATGATTTTCTTGAGTTTCATTGGCGAACTCTCGCCAACCTAATCGACCCACAACATTCAATTCCAACGCATTAACCGATTGCTGTTGTCCAATCAGGGCAAGTGCTTGCTGTTGTTTGGCTTGTTGTAACTGCACCTGTGGACTGATTGTGACCGGCAGTGCCATTAAACTTTCTAAGCTAAGGGGTTCAGGAAGCGCGAGGGGATCACCTGCCTGAGCAGGCATGACAGAAATGACGGTTAGTCCTAAAGACAATGCCGGACTGAGCCATTCCTTTAAGGAGAATAGAGAAAAAAATTGCATGGTATTTCAGGCCTATTTTTGTGCTCGCTTATAACGGGTAAATGACATTTTTTGATAACTGCCATCCAACACATATTGCCCTAATAATAAAAACTCTTGTTTGGTTCGGGTGGGGCCGGTGTATCGAACAAGAGGCTGACCGTCTAAACCAAAAATCATCATCACCGGTGTTGCTCTGACTCGATATTTTTTTTCTGATAACCTCTGTGACGTGCCTTCTGTACCATCAAAATCGACCATTTCATTTGAACCTTCAATATCCATCTGATAGGTTAAAAAGTGTTTTTTATAGAAGGCAATGACATCAGGCTGATTCAAAATGGTCTTTTTCATACGATCACAAAAAGGGCATTCTTCCATGTGGAAAAAAATAAAAATGCCTTTTTTGTCATTTTCTTTCGCCAAGGATAATTCTTCTTGTAAATTGCCGAAGGTTTCATCAAAAAAATCTGCTGCAAAACTTGCCGTTGACGCCAAAAATAAAGCTGCAATTAAACCGATCTGTTGCAATAATTTCATGAAAGCCCTCAGTTATGCATTTTTAAATACGCATTAGCTTAACGTAAAGATGCGCCCTAAATGTGATTAAAAAATGCAAATAAACCCCTCAATTAACTGTCCCCATCTTTAATTAGAGCTTTGAATTGTGGATTGTCCTTTATATTGGTAAATGCAGGATCGGCTTGTACTTGCTCTTTATAACCTTCAGAGTCTTCCAGCGCCTTTCTCAAGAAGTCAATCGCTTCAGTTGGGCGATCCATCGATGCATAAGCCCCTGCCAGTTGATAAAAGGCATGTTTATTCTGTGGATCTATTTTCAACGCCTGATGGCATAAATTAATGGCCCATAACGGCTCTTCCATTTCTAAAGCAATATCGGCTTTATAGGTCATGGCTTCTGCATTACTCGGGTCGATCTCTAAAATCTGGTCATAAATGGCCATCCGATTACTGGAAATGGTTTCTTGACCGGCCTTCAACCATAAGCTATGAATATCTTTATGCTGTGACAAGCGTTTTTGAGCACTGGTAATGCCGCGCGATTTACGATTCAGTTCATCTTCAAGCTTGGCTAAACGCGCTTCATATTCTGCAATGACTTTGCTCACTTTAGCATCCGCCAGATGCATGACCTTTTCTTTTATCTCGCGAATTGATGTCCAGCCAACGAGTAATAGAATGGATGAAATCCCTGCGATTAAATAAAAGAAATAAGTAATGGTATCGGTCGCATAACCCACTGCGCGAGAAGTCGCTGTCAGTTCACGATCTACCACTTCCCTGGTAATTTCAACATGCAAGTCATTCATATCAACCCGTAATTGACGCAATTCGTCAATGACATATCGTTCAACAAACGGGTTATACATAGGTTCCTGAAGCTGTTCAATATCTTGCGTTTCTTTAGAATGGCGCTGAGTTGCCATACTCATCGTACTAACGAAGACACTGCATAAACTCATCCAAACCATTAATGCTCGCATATCGCTTTTCCGTGATTATGGACTTCAATTAAATTTTCATGCAAGGATTTAATTGCTTTCTCGTAATCGGTTTCGTTGACGAAAAACTGCATTTCTACCTGGCGCATATTTTGTTGAATGGCTTCGACATTGATATCTTGATCAAATAAGGTTTGCACGGCTTTTGCCAGTAGACCTTTAATACGCATATCACTCCCCATCGCAGAAGCCAAGGCGACTTTACTGGTTCTAATGGATGCCGTTAGCAATGCTTGTTGTAACTGTTCAGACAAGCGTTTCGCTTTTTTCAAAGAGGTGTTTAAATAAAAGGTAATGGTATTGGCATTAAAATCTTTGGTAATCACCTCACACCGTAATCGATTGCTGGTATCAATCATGATTTTTTCATAGTGCCCTTGTTGCCCCATCATTTCTTGATCAAACAGCTCCAAAGCAATCAAATGCCGCATACCGGCAATAATTTCAACCTGCGGAGATTCACTCACATAATCTTCGGTAAATAAAGTACCGTGATGCACGGGATCAAAGGTATTTTTAATCCGCAACGGAATCTGTGCTTGCCGTAAGCCTTGTGCCGCTTTTGGATGAATGGCTTCCATTCCTAAATTAGCTAACTGATCTGCTATATCGTAATTAGTCTTACCAATCGGCACCACATTCTTTTCACCGACCAATCTCGGATCCGCACTGCTCAAATGATATTCTTTATGAATCACGGCCTCGGTTGCTTGGCACATCACCGCAATGCGGCTAAAGGTCATTTCACTGTAGCCTCGATCAAAGGTATACATTAAGTTTTCTTGGCAATGCGTATACCCTGTTACGATAGGAAGTTCTCGGGTGAAATCAACCCCCTCAAAATGCAAACGAATCATTTCATCGAGCGGTAAAGGCTCTTCTGATTGCCAACCCGTTAAATCAATCAGGCGAGCATTCAACCCTTTTGTTTGCAACTGGTGGGTTAAATTCCAAGCACTATGCGCTTCGCCAATACTCGCCAATAATTCTCGAACCGTGAGCAAGTGCGTTTCCAAAGAGAAATGCCCATGATGACACAAATCCTGTAAATGATTGAGTAGCTGTTTGGTTTGTGCAATGCGTTCATCAATAAAATCATTGGCTTTTTGCCTTAACGCATCCTCGGAAAATAAATACGCATTGATTTTATTCAGTTTAAGACTGAGCTGATCCAAGGCAATTCGCCAATCTTCGTTTACATCGTCATTGGCAAATAAACCATACACCCCGGGCTTATTATTTTTTTTGTGCTCTAACAAGTCATCGGTAATGCCGGCATAGGCAGACACCACAAATATACGGTTATAGGGGTTTTCCGGATACAGAATAATATTATCGCGCACGGCTTCATATTCACTCATAGACGTGCCACCGATTTTTTCGACACTTAATGAAGGATTTAATTTTGACATTTTATGTTTTGACAACGGCTAGATGATTATTGAACAATCATCTAACGTTATGATTTACTCTCTTTTTAAGGTTAAATAAGGTGTTTTACGTGCTAAAAATAGCCAGGCCTGGCTATTTTTAGCTGGCTGAAAAGCGGAAATTAAGCATCTACCAACACATAAGAACCATCTTTATCATGGGTTTCACGGCCTGTGACGGGCGGATTAAAAACACACACCATTCGCATTTGACTCCCTTTATTGGCTCGCAAAATATGTTGATCATTTTCATTTAAGGCGTAAACCGTTCCTTCACGAATGGCATGAACTTTTCCGTTTTTCTTTTCTTCTATTTCGCCTTCGCCTTCAATACAATAGACGGCTTCCAAGTGGTTTTTATACCAAAGGTGCAGGTTTTCACCTTCTTTAATAATCGTATCATGCAAAGAAAAACCCATGCCATCCTTCGCTAAAAGCAGACGACGACTACGCCATTGCGCTGAATCCACATCTGCATCCGTTCCAACCACATCATCATATAAATTTTTAACAATCATTTTATTGACTCACTTTTGCAACTGCATTTTCAAGAATATCAAAGCCTTCATTAATCAAGTCTTCGGTAATGACTAGAGGCCCTAAGAATTTAATCACTTCATCCCCGGCACCGGCGGTTTCAATGATCAAGCCATCTTCAAACGCTTGTTGACAAACTTTTCCGGTCATAGCAGGGTCTTTAAATTCTGCGCCCCAAATCATACCGTGACCGCGGATATCTCGGATATACTGCGGGAAGCGTAAGGCCAGTTTTTCCAATCTTTTTTGCACTAAATTCGATTTCTGCTTCACTTCTTTTGAAAAACTGTCATCGGACCAATACTCATTCAGCGCCACGGCTGAAGAAACAAATGCCAAGCTATTTCCTCGGAAAGTTCCTGAATGTTCACCCGGACTCCATTTATCTAACTCAGGTTTCAATAGAACCATCGCCATCGGCTGTCCTGCCCCAATTGATTTTGACAAGGTTACGATATCCGGTACGACGCCGGCTCTTTCAAAACTAAAGAAATCGGAAGAACGTCCATTGCCCACTTGAATTTCATCGGCAATCATCAGAATATCAAAATCATCACAAATCTGACGCAAATCTCTTAACCACTGTTCACCGGAAACGTTAATCCCCCCTTCAGCTTGAATGGTTTCTAATACAATCGCTGCGGGTAATTCGGTTCCGCTGGACGCATCTTCCAATATCTTGCGGATATAAGCAATGGTATCCACTTTATCACCCAAGTACTTATGAAACGGGATCTGTGTCGTATAGCCAGGAACCCCATAGCTTTCATCGTGATAATAGCTATTACCCGTAATACTTAATGACCCCATTGACATACCATGAAAGCCATTGGTAAATGACATCACTTGCTTACGGCCTTTTACTTTACGAGCAATTTTTAATGCGGACTCAATGGCATTGGTTCCGGTCGGTCCAACAAACTGCAATTTATAATCCAGGTTTCTGGGCTCTAGAATGTTATAGACGAAGGCTTCAATAAAGGCTTTTTTGGCGATCGTTCCCATATCAAGGGCATGACCAATCCCATCATTTTGCAAATACTCAATCAAAGCAGCATTGATCAGTGGATTATTGTGGCCGTAATTTAACGCCCCCGCACCGGCAAAAAAGTCAACGTAGCGTTTTCCGGTTTCATCCCAAACCTCTGCCATTTTCGCTTTTTCAAAAATCACCGGGAAAGAACGGATATAACCTCGAACTTCTGATTCATATTTATTAAAAATTTCTAATGACATGTTTTTTTTCCTTATCTAAGTTAATTTGGTATTTTAGTGTTTGATCTAGCAAGCGATTAGCGGCCATTAAAGCATAGCGATATCCGATTGATCTGGTGCGGTCAGCGAATACAATTCTTCCGCCTCATGGCCTTCTGAGCCAAAATGCACCTCTTCAATAAATGCCGTTACCGTCAGCTGCAAGCCATATTGCTCGGCAAAAGATTTAAACAAACCCTGTGAAGCCTTATTGGACGGACTGATCGTGCAACATACTTGGGAAACTGTCGCACAACCTTTTTGATTATCCAGCAGTGCCTGTATCATCCGCTTGGCCAATCCTTGACCACGCATTGTCTTTGACACCGCAACCTGCCAGATAAATAATGATTGGGGTTCATCAGGGCGAAAATAGCCTGACACAAACCCGACGATTTTCTGATTGTGCTCAACAACAATACAGCTATCCGCAAAATGCGAGGCTTGTAAAAAATACAGATAACTGGAGTTGACATCTAATGGCGGCGATGCCTTGACTAACGCATAAATAGCAAGCCCGTCTTCTAAATTTGGCTTTCGAAAAATTAAATTGTCTTGTGTCATGTCAAATTTTGCCTTTTTTATTGTTTTTTAAATGGATATCTAGGGTCGCTCAGCTATTGAAAATTCACTAAGGAAAGGACATGGCAAAATAAGTTTTTACATTGAATAACCGCCGACAAAAATCTCGGCTAGCAACCACTCTCGCCAAACTGATACTAAAGACGATATTTTCCTCAGGACTGATCCTTTGGATTAGACTTGACCGCAAGGGGTCTATAAAAATCGAGGGGCGCCTAAACGCAAATGACAGTGTAATAAATACATCTGAACGTTTGATAACTTAACCTTTTGGGCTATGAAATTGACAATACTTTAACAAATAACAAGCTGAAATGCAACCAATAGCGCCATAACACCCCTAACGAATCAATAGCAACTTATTGAAAACCCTATATAAAACAATATATTCTTTAAACTAAGACTTTAACCCTTCAGAATCGGACTTACGCATTCTATAGTAATAACGAACACCGTAAGGATCTCGATCCTCTTCGTCCATCATGCGCTGCATATCTTCAAACAAACCAGGAAATAATAATTCGTAAATCTGTTCTAGTTTTTCAACATCTTCTTCATCAACCGGTACTTCGATGATTCTTAACTTAGGGCACGAAAACGCGGTAATATCCAATGCCTCTAAATTCATGCGATCCACTTCAAAATCATAGTCATCTTCGTATAAATCTTTAATAACCCAACCCATTCTGCTCTCCTATTTCTATTCTTTGGCGAGCAGATTAAGCAAGAAGCTCACCAAAAAATTGCGCGGGTGTCATGTCCTAAACCAATACCTCAACGAATCGGTTGTTTGGCAATTTCTGCAGCCATTTCTTCAAAACTTTGTTGTGCTTTAAACTGCTGCCATAAAGCCGCGTCATTGCGCATTGAGGTTTCAACAGCCGCTTTAACCACCTGAGTTTTAGCCGCTTCATCAATACCAACCAACACATACAATCGGCCATTGGGTCCGGTTCTGGTTTGGTGCACTCGCGACCCCACCAGCGTTTGATGGGTAATGGTTTTTAACGTTGAACTGGCCGCCGCATCAACTGTTTCACTGTCACCTTTTCCCGTGGTGCCCAAATACTGCTTAACCATTTTCTTAACTTCAACTTGAAGTTGCTCGGCTAACCGCCCTCGACCATCCGCAGCGGCAATATCCTTCATAAAACTAAACCCGGCTTTTGAAGGCTCTGCAATTCCAACGGCACTTAACACCAGACTTTTCACCGGAACATCACACACCCAATCCGGCGCAATTACGGTTGAATTCGGGTAAACACAAGTGGTTGCCGATGCTGGCTCTTTTGGTTTTTCTTTGGTGCTGCTACACCCTCCTAAAAAAGCCAAAAAGGAGACCAAAGTCAATCCATAAATGATTCGAGACTGTTGCATAATCTATTCCTTTCTTAAAAAAAGCGTTACCATGAGTTTAATAAAGTTAACCAAATCAATAAAATCGTTGTTAACCAATAAATCCTTTGTTGGATTATAACCAAGTGATACCCATTAATCACATGAAAACAAAACTCATTACCCGGCAAGGCTTTGAAAAACTAAAAGCAGAGCTCGATCATTTATGGCGAAAAGAACGCCCTGAAGTCACTAAAATTGTCGCTTGGGCAGCCAGTCTCGGTGACCGTTCAGAAAACGCCGATTATCATTACAACAAACGCCGTTTACGAGAAATTGACCGACGAGTGCGCTTTCTTAGAAAAACCTTGGAAGAGATTAAAATTGTTGACTATCACCCACAACAAGATGGTCACATATATTTTGGCGCATGGGTCACATTAGAAGACATTGACGGAGACTGTCTAAAATTTAGGATTGTCGGCCCGGAAGAAATTTACGGTGAAAAAGATTATATTTCCATTGACTCCCCTATGGCGAGAGCCTGTCTCAAAAAGCAAGTAGACGATGAAGTCCTTGTCCAAACCCCTTCAGGCAAAAAAGCATGGTATGTTGTTGATATCACCTACAACAAGTTATAGAGACCTTTTCACAAGATGGATACATGCATAAAAATGTGGGCAGTTTTCTCCCGCGCGCCACTGATGCAGAGGTCTCTCTAACCATTAAATCATTTGTTTTTTCTGCGCTAGCCAACCAATACCATAAAAAATGGCAACGACGACTGGGGCTAACCACTCATCAGACAGTGTCGCCAGTTGTGACGCCCACAAAGGGGCAATATAGTCGACGAGCAATGCGAAGCCAATCGCGCTGAATAGCACAAATAATGTTAATTTAACGACAAAATGGTATTTTCCAATTTGGTGTCTCAATAGCTGAGTCAGATTTTGTCCAAAAATCACCAGCAAAGTTGCAATCATTGCCAGACCAATTGCTGACAAGTGCGGGCGCATCCAATCGGATGCCATACCAACCCAGTCGAGTAGTATTTCCATATTTGCCTCCCAAAATAGCCAGGCCTGGCCGTTTTTATGCCCCCTTATGATGAAAGAGGACTTAGCTTCCAAATGTCATTATTATATTCAGTCATTGTCCGGTCTGTAGAGAAAACCCCACTTCTTGCTGAATTAATAATACTCATGGTATTCCAGCGGCTATGGTTCTGGAAGGCTAACGAAGCCTCATGTTGCGCATCCACATAGCTTCTAAAATCGGCTAAGGTCATCCAAGGATCTTGTGATGATTTGATTGAGGCAATCACATCATCAAATAATCCATCGTCAAACTGGTTAAAGTGACCCGATTCCAACAGCGCAATGACATGTTGTAAATCGGAGTCTTGTTCAATAATGCTTTGCGGATGGTAATGCGGCTTTAAGGCTTCCACTTCTTCTGTTTTTAACCCGAACAAGAAGAAGTTTTCTTCCCCAACCGCTTCTAAAATTTCAACATTCGCACCATCCAATGTTCCAATAGTAATGGCGCCATTCATCATAAATTTCATATTACCGGTTCCGGAGGCCTCTTTACCGGCGGTTGATATCTGTTCAGATAAGTCTGCGCCAGGGGCAATAATTTCCATGGCAGAAACACGGTAATTAGGGACAAAAGCCAATTTCAAACGGTTGCCAACCCCTGGATCATTATTGATGACATCGGCAACATTATTAATCAATTTGATGATTTTCTTAGCCATAAAATAACCGGGAGCCGCCTTACCCCCAATAATGACACAGCGGTTTGTCCAATTATCGGTTTCACCCCGCTTAATACGGGCATACAAGTGGATCACATGAAGAATATTTAATAACTGTCTTTTGTATTCGTGGATACGTTTCACTTGGACATCAAATAACGCTTCTACTTCAAAACGAACACCCGTTTCAGTTTCAACCAAATCCGCTAAGCGTTGCTTGTTCTGGCGTTTAACAGCCATCCAATCACGTCGGAAATTCTTATCATTCACAAAGTCTTCAATTTTATGCAACTGTGATAATTCTGTAATCCAGCCTTGGCCAATTTTTTCATTCAGCAATTTCCGCAACCCGGGGTTGCTGCTGGCCATCCAACGGCGTTGTGTCACGCCATTGGTTTTGTTATTAAATCGTTCCGGCCACAACTGATAGAAGTCGTTAAACAAGCCCTCTTTAAGCAACTGTGAATGGAGTGCTGCGACCCCATTAATCGAAAAACTCCCCACAATCGCTAAATAAGCCATACAAACATTGTTGTCAGGATCAATAATTGACATTCTAGACAACTTACCCTTGTCACCAGGCCATTTCATCGCCACTTGTTTTAAAAATCTGGCATTAATTTCATAAATAATATCCAGCAATCTGGGTAATAGGCGCTCAAACAGTGACACTTGCCAACGCTCTAGGGCTTCGGGTAATAATGTGTGGTTGGTATAAGCCATCACTTTTCTAACAATATCCCAAGCTGCGTTCCAGTCAAGTTTATGCTCATCAATTAACAACCGCATTAATTCTGCCACCGCTAAACTGGGATGGGTGTCATTCAATTGGAAGACGTTATAGTCTGCAAAGTCGCTGAAATCCGAGCCATACCTTTGAACCCATTGAGCAACCACATCTTGTAAAGAGGCTGAAACCAAAAAATATTGTTGGCGCAGGCGCAATTCCTTGCCATTTTCACTACTGTCATTTGGGTAAAGCACCATGGTGATATTCTCAGCTTCACTTTTCGCGGCAACCGCTTCAAAATATGAACCTTGGTTGAATTCAGAAAGATTAAAGCCCTCTGCCGCTTCCGCAGACCAAAGCCGTAACGTATTGACAACCCTGTTCTGATATCCAGGAATCGGAACATCGAACGGCACGGCCAAGACTTCATCCGCGTCTTCCCAGTGCACCGTTAGTTCTCCGGTATGAGGATCTTTATAAGGCCGAGAAACGCCTCCAAATTTAATGGTTCGGGTATATTCGCTACGTTGAATTTCCCAAGAATAGTTTCCAAACCCCAACCAGTGATCAGGTTCTTCTACCTGACAACCATTTTGTATCAGCTGTTTAAACATACCATATTCATAGCGTAATCCATAACCGACTACCGGCAATTTCAACGTTGCACAGGAATCCATAAAGCAAGCGGCTAATCGACCCAAGCCTCCATTTCCTAAGCCGGCGTCTCTTTCTGCCTCCTCAATCGCTTCTAAGGACAATCCCAGACTATACATGGCTTCATCCGCAGCACTCTCTACGCCTAAGTTGAGCATATTGTTCGACAAGGAACGACCAATCAAAAACTCCATGGATAAATAGTAAGCTTTTCGTGTTTTTTTATTATTATTGTAGGAATGCCAAGTCTGCTTCCAATGCATCATCAATCTGTCTCGCATGGTATAGGACAAGGCGCGATATTTATAAAAGCAATCAGACGATAAATTCCTTCCCAAATTACTATAAAGATAATTGACAAAATCTTGTTCAATATCAATGGCAGACAAACCCATTTTTTTGAGTAATTCTGCAACGTGTTTTTGCTGTTCTGTTGTTGATAGTGTCGATTCGTGTTCTGTCATCACAGACTCCTAGAGAGTTTTAAATAAATCCAAATATTGCTGCGCACTCTTTGCCCAGCCGAAGTCCTGCTGCATCGCTGTTTTTTGGATTTTTTGCCAAGTTCGTTTTTTGCCATACAAATGTATGGCATGCAATAGCGTGGATTTGAGCGCATGACGACTCGTGTCAAAAAAGACAAAGCCTGTTGCAGCCCCCGTGGCCAAATTTTTCTGAGTTGCGTTGACCACTGTATCTGCCAATCCACCTGTAGAATGGACAATAGGGGGAGTTCCATAAGCTAGGCTATACAACTGATTTAATCCACAAGGTTCAAATCGTGACGGCATTAAAAACATATCAGCACCCGCTTCCACTTTGTGTGCCAAAGGCTCAGAGTAGCCGATATAAACCATAAGACGGTCAGGATATTGATGAGACAGCTCGGTGAGTGCATACTCTGTTTGCGCTTCTCCGGTGCCCACAATAACAAATCGCGCTAAGGTTTCCTCAAGCATTTCCGGCAATACTTCTAAAATCAGATCAATGCCCTTTTGCGGCACCAAACGTCCCACAAACCCAATAACCGGAACCGCCAAACCGTCTTCACTGATATCACAATCCCAAAAACTCAGCATATCCTTTTTATTCAGTTTTTTTGCTGCCACGCGCCCTTTTTCTGCCGTGTAATGTCGATAAATCATCGGATCGATTTTCGGGTTCCAAACGGTTTGATCAATACCGTTTAAAATACCGACGAGCCTACCTTGTTCAGCACGCTGAATCAATAAGCCTTCCAAACCATAAGCATATTCGGGATAAGTAATTTCTTTGGCATAGGTTGGGCTGACCGTTGTCACCACATCCGCCATTTGAATCCCTGCCTTCAACATGGATAAATTATCATAAAACTCCACCCCCTTTTCAGGATCCCACCAATCCGATGGCAAGCCCAACCCCTCAAAAAGTGACTTGGGGAAAAGCCCCGCATAAGCCATATTATGAATGGTAAACACAGTTCTAGGACGTTCCGCTTCTAAAGAAAGCCATGCAGGCACCAAACCCGTTTGCCAATCATTAGAGTGCACCACATCCGGTTGCCATTTCAAACCGACGCGATCCATCGCAATCTCGGCAACCACCTTTGCAAAGACCCCAAAGCGCTCCCCATTGTCCCACCAGTCTTTACCATTCGGTGCTAAATACGGATTACCCGGGCGGTAAAATAATTCTGGAACATCCACCAACCAAACGGGAACATCAATGCCGGGCGCTGTCGCTTTATGAAGGCGTACATGCAAATTTCGGCCACAAGAAGTCAAGGTAAAGTCGGCAATTTGAGAGACTTGGGAGACCTTTTCCCAAACATCGCCATAAGCCGGCATCACCAACCGAACCTTATGTTTTAACTGCTGATAGGCATTGGGCAGGCTACCACACACGTCTGCCAATCCACCGGTTTTTATAATCGGATGCGCTTCTGACGTCGCAAACAATATTTTCATAATTTTTCTCTTTATATGGAGACCTTGACTCGAGAGGGGATCACGAATAAAAAAGGGTTAAAATTTTATTTTTTCCCTTATTTTACTTTCATGCCCCACCCTTGCAAAGAGCTCATCTTTTTAAAACAACTACCCCTAAAGGAGGTAGAACCAATTCTGCTGAATAAGGCCGATTCATCCAAGGAATGGATTCGGCTTCGATAACCCCTGAATTTCCACAATTACTGCCACCGTAAACTGCTGCATCTGAATTAATCACTTCTGAATAACTGCCAGCTTCCGGTAAGCCAATACGATAATGATTTCTCGGTACGGGGGTAAAATTAAACACACAAATAATCTTTTCGGTTTTTGATTGGCGCATAAAGCTCAAAATAGATTGTTCGTAATCATGACAATCAATCCACTCAAACCCTTCCGTACTAAAGTCTCTTTCGTGTAATGCCGAATGATTTCGATATAACAAATTCAAGTCTCTAACCAATAACTGCACACCCCGATTTTCCGGTTGATCACACAAATACCAATCTAAACCTCTTGCATCACTCCATTCTTGCCATTGAGCAAACTCACAACCCATAAATAACAATTTTTTGCCGGGATGCAACAATTGATACCCCATTAGCAGCCGCATATTAGCCATTTTCTGCCATAGGTCACCCGGCATCTTCCCAACCAAGGATTTCTTTAAGTGAACAACTTCATCGTGTGACAATGGTAAGATAAAATTTTCCGAATAGGCATACATCTGACTAAAGGTCAATTGATTGTGATGATAAGGTCGGTAAACAGGATCCTTTTCAAAAAAATCTAAGGTATCGTTCATCCACCCCATATTCCACTTCATGGAAAATCCTAAGCCACCCATCCATGTTGGCCTTGACACCATTGGCCATGAAGTCGATTCTTCGGCCATCACAAGCGCGCCTGGGCTTTGACTATGTACCTCTGCATTCAACGTTTTTAAGAATTCAATGGCTTCGATATTTTCTCGGCCACCGTATTGATTGGGCACCCAAGCACCTTCATCACGAGAATAATCAAGATACAACATTGATGCCACCGCATCAACACGCAGACCATCAATATGAAATTCATCCAACCAATACAGCGCATTGGCAATTAAAAAATTGCGCACTTCATTGCGCCCAAAATTGAAAATATAGGTTCCCCAATCTTGATGTTCGCCTTTGCGCGGATCCTCATGCTCATATAAAGCAGATCCATCAAATCGCGCTAACGCAAAAGTATCTTTAGGGAAATGCGCGGGAACCCAATCTAAAAACACGCCAATTTGGTGTTGATGACAATATTCTACAAAATACCGAAAATCATCCGGGTCACCAAACCGACGTGTCGGCGCAAAGTAACCTGTGGTCTGATAGCCCCAAGATTCATCTAAAGGGTGCTCTGAAATGGGCAACAACTCAATATGGGTATACCCCATCCAAACCACATATTCAACCAAGCGATGGGCGATTTCACGATAATTCAAAAACCCGCCGGCATCGTCTCTTTGCCAAGAACCCAGATGAACTTCGTAAATATTCATCGGTGTCGCTTGCCAGTCTCTTTCTGCACGGGCTTTTAACCAACTTTGGTCTGCCCAATTAAAGTGCGTTTCCGCAACCACAGATCCTGTCAAAGGTCGCAATTCCATCGCTTTAGCATAAGGATCTGTTTTAATGAATACGCCTGAGGTTTGAGCATTACGGATTTCAAATTTATAAATATCACCCGCCATTAATCCTGGAATAAATAACTCCCAAATACCACTGTCGCCGCGCACTCGCATCGGATGCCGTAAGCCATGCCAACCATTAAAATCCCCCACCACCGAAACTCTATTAGCCGAGGGTGCCCAAACGGCAAACAGCACACCAGCCACACCGTCCACTATTTTTGGATTAGCGCCTAGGAATTGATAAATATGCCAATGACGTCCTTCGGCAAAAAGGTGTAAGTCTAATTCTCCCAATTGCGGCATAAAACTATAGGGGGAAACCACTTGGTGTTCTGAACCGTCTTTTTCCTGCCATTGAACTTGATAATGTTGCGCAAGTGCCTTTTTTTGTGCTGCACTTAACCTAACCGTAAACAAATCTGAGTTTGGATATCGTTGTAACGGATATTTTTGTTCTAAAGTAGCCGTTTCTGCGGACGGCAACCAAACACGCACTTCCCAACCCTTTGCGATAGGATGACACCCCAAAAATTGAAAGGGATCATGATGGGTTCCAGCTTGTAATCGAGACAAGGCTTCTTGAAAAATTTCGCGGGTCATTTTGTTGTCCTTATGCTGTTTCATTTTAACGTCCTCGACCAGAAGCCTTTACGAGCTTGGCTATTTGATCGGTTAAAGCGGGGGTCAGTTGTGTCCACTGAAATTGCCAACTCCAGTTGCCATTGGCAATACCGGGAATATTCATTCTTGCTGAATTATCAAGCCCTAAAAAATCCTGCATAGGAATGATTGCCAGTTGCGCCTTCGAATACATCGCTGCCGCAATCATTGGCCAAGGCATCGGTAAATGCGCCTCCGGGAGTTGGGACAAAATCCATTTTTTATGCGCCTCATTGTCCAAAGAATTCCACCAACCCAGAGTGGTATCATTATCATGCGTTCCAGTATATACCACTGAATTTTCAACCTGCTCAGACAATGAATGCGGATTGTCGGGAAACCCATTAAACCCAAACTGTAAGATTGACATGCCGGGTAAGGAAAAAGCCTCTTTCAAAGCCGTTACTTCCGGGGTAATAATCCCTAAATCTTCAGCAACCAAAGGCAAGGTCGGAAATTGCTGTTTAAGCGCGCTTAACAATGCAAACCCCGGGACTTTCTGCCAATGTCCATTCATGGCAGTTTCTTCAGCCGCATCAATTTCCCAACAGGCTTCCAACCCGCGAAAATGATCAATTCGAATTAAATCAAATAATTCAAAATCTGATGCGATACGTTGCCGCCACCATTTAAAATCGGTTTGTTCCATGGCTTGCCAGTCATAGTGTGGATTCCCCCAACGCTGCCCGGTTTCTGAAAAATAGTCAGGGGGCACGCCGGTTACCACCGTCGGGTTTTCTTGTGCATCCAACTTAAATAAATGCGGATTAGCCCAAACATCAGCACTGTCGTAAGCCACAAATATCGGAACATCGCCAAAAAGCCGAATACCTTTGGCATTGGCATCCGCTTTTAAGGAATGCCAAAGGCAATTTAAGTAAAACTGTTGTTGTTTTAAAAACCGTATTTTTTCAGAGTTAGCTTCAGCAAACCTGTTTAAAGCGGATCGGTTTCGCGTCCGTAATTCATCCGGCCAATCAGACCAAGACGCTTTTGCAAACTCTTGACGTAAAGCCATAAACAAAGCGTAATCTTCTAACCAATGAGGTTCATTTGCCAAGTATTCGTTGAAGTCGGCATGCTGTTGTGACGTCCAATCCTGTTGCCACCCCTCCGGTAATAACGCCGGATTCATTGCAAATGCAGAAACACTCTGATAGGGCGACAACCCCTGAACTGGCTCCGTTAGAGGCAACATTTGCCAAACTTTCAGCTTCGCAGACTCCATCCAGTCTAAAAACTGCCAAGCCTGGTGATTAATCGTGCCCGAAGGGAGAGAGGTTGGATGCAATAATACACCCGCTTGCTTTGTTGTCATACGCTTCCCTCGTGAAATGAGCAAAATAAAAGATAATGAACGTCGTTATAAAATAACCCTAGAATCGTTTTAATTTCGCTTCATGGTACCCGCATTTTCCATGTCTCCGCCACCATAAGATAATGGCTTTGCCAATTGTGGCGGCACTGGAATATTTAAGAGTAAAAACAACTTTTCCAAATGACGGCGGAACAACTCATCAAAGTCATGCACACTGCCTGCCGGGTTGTAATCACCAAACCACCAAAACCAATCTGAACCTTCACAGATGGCCAGTTGTTGAGTGGCTAATACTTGTTCTTCTTCAGTTAAAGCCCCACTGGCCATAACATCGTCATAAGCAATTTTTGCCGCCACTAACAAATCCCAAGCGGCGTTTTTATCCGGCTCACCAATCCAAGTTGAAAAGGATCCATACACCCAACTGCCTGCTTTTAATTGGGAAAGATGACGCGGACGAATACCACTATCCAATGCGTCTGAAAAAGTGGCCATTTCAATTTGAGGTTCTTGCGTTAACGCTTGATAGAGTTTTGATAAAAAATGAAAGGCATTATCCGGGTAATACTCCCAGGCATTTTCACCGTCCAAAATCACCGAAACCACATGGTCTTCAACCTCATCACCCAAAGCATTGGCAATGTTTTTTAAGTGATAGACAAAGTTATTGGCGGCATCTTGTGGATCCCAGTCTTTATATTGAAATCCAATCAAATCGGAAAGCCCGTCATCTCTAAAGAAAAGCGCACACTCTTGTGTGGCATGTTGCAAAGGTTGATAGAGAGCCTTTTTAGAGACCACATCATGCGGATCTATTCCTGACGCTTCACAAGAATGACGCCAAACCCCTTCCCCGGAAGCGGTCCACTGAATTTCATAGTGATCCAACAAACCAATTGCATCCGAACTGACAGCGCCTTCTGATAACCAAACCCCTTTGGGCGCAACCCCAAACTGACTTTTAAATACGTCTATGCCTTTTTCCATATGCCATTTAGCGCGCTCATAGCCATTCGGATAAATAGCCGACTGCGGCATAGGCGCAACCGGCTGTGCATCACGCATTGAATTGAAGTCGATTAATAAAGGCACAATCGGATGACCATATGGCGTCATAGAAATTTCAATTTGACCCGATTCCATTAAGGCTCGATATCTTGGCACAATCCCTTCTATGGCATCGGCAATAATTTCAATCATTAAGCGCTGATCCTGCGACCTAAAATGCACCCCAAACTGGCCATTTGCTAGTAGCGTTTTAACTCGATCATCTTGTAATCTTAAACTGTGTCCCATCCACGCTAAGTGATACCACATAAGTAAATCAACAAAGAAAGATTCATTGAAATAAGCCAAGGAAGCGGCATCTTCTAATCGCGTAATTTTATGAGCCCCAACCATTTTTAACAATTTCTTAAACACTGGAAACGTATCAATCATAGTGGGTGCGAACGCCTTTTGACAGGCTTGTAAAACCTCATATCGCCGTTCAATCAACTCACTGACAGGCATTTGACCCGACACATAATTCAGCAATGCGTCATGCAATGGTGAACCCGATTCTAACCATGCACGGAGCTGACCGGCGTAGTCTTCAAATTGTTCCAATAACACTGGGGCAAAATTGACCACCACTTTTGCTTCAGGGATTTGTTCTAAATGCGCCACCATATCGGTGTAATCTTTTATCGCATGCAAATAGACCCAGGGTAATCGATACTGGCCACTTAAACCATCTCGATAATGGGGTTGATGCATATGCCAACACAATACTAATTTAATTTTTTTTTGTTCCATAACCAACTTATCTAAACTGTTACGGTGAGCTGAGCTTTTGCACAAATGCACAATCTCAGTCACCCATTATTTGCCTTGCTAAGGGATGTGTTTTAAAAAGAACCTAACGAGTAACGTGTAGTCTTTGACCAAGCATTTCGGGCGTAACCAAAACAATACCCGATGCTTCTTCAACGTAAAAACGCCGTTTATCTTCTGCCAAATCTTCACCGATAATCGTGCCTTCCGGAATCACGCACCCTTTATCAATCACGGCATTTTGAATACGACAATGACGATGAACCTGAACTCGTGGAAGCAATACAGAATCTTTAACCAATGAATAACTGTGCACCCATCCCCCACTGGAAATAACCGAGCGTTTAATCCGAGCACCCGAAATAATACACCCCCCCGCAATTAAAGAGTCAATCGCTTCACCTCGACGCCCTTCGTCATCAAAAATAAATTTTGCCGGTGGCATTTGTGCTTGATAGGTCCAAATAGGCCAATCGCCATTATAAAGATTTAATTCAGGGGTTACCGAGCATAAATCTAAATTGGCTTTCCAGAAAGATTCAATCGTACCAACATCTCGCCAATAGATCGGACGTTTCTGCTTATCCTCAAATGTAAAGGCGCGAACCTGATAGTCTTCAATCACTGATGGGATAATATCTTTACCAAAATCTCTTGATGAGTTAGGATCATCCGCATCTTCAATCAGTTTTTGAAACAAAAACTCAGTCGAAAACACATAAATCCCCATCGACGCCAGGGCTTTGTCCGGTTTACCGGGCATGGCTTCGGGATCAGCGGGTTTTTCTGTGAATTTGGTAATTTCTAAATTCTCATTAACCGACATCACACCAAAGCCTTTCGCTTCCATTCGAGGGACTTCAATACAGCCAATGGTGACATCTGCGCCCGATTCGGAGTGTTCAAACAGCATTTTACTGTAATCCATTGAATAAATATGGTCGCCCCCCAATACCAATACATAGTCTGGCGTATGACGGCGCAATATATCCAAATTCTGATAGAGTGCATCCGCAGTCCCTTTATACCAGCCTTTATCAACACGCTGCTGAGCAGGTAACAACTCAACAAACTCACCCACTTCATAACGCATAAAAGACCAAGCACGTTGTACATGACGAATCAAAGAATGTGATTTGTATTGCGTTAAAACCCCAATCTTACGGATCCCGGAATTAACACAATTTGACAAAACAAAGTCAATAATTCGATATTTGCCGCCAAACGGCACGGCAGGTTTTGCGCGCCATTTTGTTAAATCTTTTAAACGACTGCCTTCCCCACCGGCTAACACTAAGGCTAGTGTCTTGCGAGTTAGATCGGTTGCCGTTTTCGTTTCTCTGTAGTATTTCATATTCTCCTCCTCCATTACCCCGACAGGCTAAAGTATTTATCACAATAAAACAGATTTTTCTCGTCATGTTATTATTTTGATGAGTGCCTTACTCTAGTTGCCTGTCACGCTGATTGTATGTTCATGGCTTGCCGCATTGCACCCAACAAACCCACTTTTTCATTAAGCACTAAATAAACAGGGGTATCTTCTAACAATCCCCGCATACGACCTTTATTTAAAAATGCATTGATAAAAATCGGCTTGGTCATCCAATCGCTGATTTTAGGCGCAATCCCGCCAGCAATATAAACGCCCGCATTTGACTCCCATATTAACGCTAAATTACCAATATAGGCACCATAAATTTCAACAAACATATCTAATGCTAAATTAGCCGTTCTTTCTCCATCTAAAGCGGCTTGATGAATCAACGGAGCCTTCAGGCCTCGACGACCATGGCCATGCTCTTGAATACTGAAAAAAAAGTATAAAGTTTCCAACCCTTCTCCAGACAATAATCGCTCGTAAGAAACATGAGACCATTTCTGTCGACACCAATTTAAAATGGCAATTTGTCGTTCATTGACCGGCGCAAAATCGATGTGTCCACCCTCTGAGGATTGTGGGATAAATTGGCCTGCACAATTTTTGACCGGTGCCACGCCTAAGCCACTGCCGGCGCCGACGACCAATCGATTGCTGAATGGGTTTGGAATACCAGGCTGCAAACACAATAAGTCGTCCTCATTCAGTTCACTCACCCCTAGGGCAGCTGTGTAAAAATCATTTAACAGTACTACTGTATCAATATGACAACTTTCTTCAATCTGATGGGCTTTTACCCACCAAGGAAGATTGGTCAACTTAGCTTCACACTGACTCACCGGGCCTGGCAACCCAAAACAGGCGGTTGAGAATTGAGGTAACTCAAACTGTTGTTGAAATGATTGAATCAAATCAATTAAAGATGGAAAGTTATCACTGACATAACGCGCTTGCGCCAATAAGGCTTGTGATGATGTATCATAAGCCTGAAGAAATACTTTAGTCGCACCGACATCACCGGCTAAAATCTTAGACACTTCACCTCCTTAATCCTGTATAACAAAACGCTAACAACTCTCTTTGGCGGATAAAGTGGTTAACGTCACCCGCTAAAAAGCCTCATCCAACCCCTCGCAAAGTAAGTGGCAAATAAAACTATGCGCCTCTTGAACACGTGCCGTTTCATTTGATGCCACCCGAAAACAATAGGTACTAATCTCTGACAACTTAGACACGGACTCGCCGGTCATCGCGACACTAACACACCCTTGCAGATTGGCTTGGGTAATCCCTTGAACCACATTTTCGCTATTACCGGACGTTGATAAACCAATCACAATATCACCCGGTTTAGCCAAGCCTTCTATTTGCCGCGCAAAGACACTTTCATAAGCATAGTCATTACTGTGCGCGGTGAGTATCGAGCTATCGGTTGTTAACGCAATAGAGGCCAATGGTTGTCGATTTTTGACATAGCGTACCATTAATTCGGCCGCCATGTGTTGTGCATCAGCGGCACTCCCGCCATTGCCCATCCAAAGAACCTTGCCGCCGGCGGCTAAAGTCTCTGACATTTTAGCGATTAGTGCCTCCAGCTGTTGTGACGATTTAATGACAGATTCAACCGCTATTTGATGGGCTTTAAGTGCTTTTTCAATATTCATTTAAACTTCTCTATGACGCTCTTCTGCTTGGATTTTATCAACCAATCGCGTAGTAGAATAGCCGTCCCAAAAAGATAAAACCGCGACTTCACCACCACTCGCCCAAACACAACCTGCCCCGGCAATATCCTCCGGCTGATAATCTCCGCCTTTCACCAATACATCAGGTTTAAGCTTACAAATCAAACGTTCCGGTGTTGATTCCGAAAAGGGGAGCACCCAATCCACACAACTGAGCGCCGATAACAGTTCCATTCGGCCTTCCAAAGGCACAATGGGACGTGCATCGCCTTTTAACTGACGAACCGACTCATCCGAGTTCACCGCAACCACCAACCGATCTCCTCGTCGAGAAGCTTCATTTAAATAGCGAACATGCCCGCTATGCAACAGATCAAAGCAACCATTGGTAAAGACCACTTTCTCACCTTGCTGTTGCGCGACTTGGATAAGCGTCAACACTTCTTCTTCACTCATCGAAGCATAGCCTTTATGTCGAGTCGCCAATCTGAGTTGTTCTTCTAATTCAGCCAGAGACACCGTTGAGGTTCCCACCTTACCAACCACAATGCTGGCAGCAACATTGGCTAAGTTCACCGATTTTGGCAAAGATAGCCCACTGCCAAATGCCGTTGCCAAAGTTGCAATCACCGTATCTCCTGCGCCCGTTACATCAAAGACTTCTTGGGCACGCGATTTTAATAAGGTTGGGTCGGCCTGACGTTCAATTAACACCATACCATGTTCACTGCGCGTGACCAATAACGCTTCAATATCGACCTGCTCTAATAACCTTTGCGCTTTTTCAATCAAATCCGCTTCATCGATGCAAGTCCCCATAATCAATTCGAATTCACCCTGATTAGGTTTTACCAAGGTTGCGCCTGCATAACGAGAAAAATCATTACCTTTCGGGTCAATTAAAACCGGAACATTTGCCTGGTTAGCCGCAGCGATCATCCGCTCAACAAACTGTAATGCCCCTTTGGCATAATCAGAAATCAACAGCACATCATAATCCATAACATGCTTTTCAACCGCCTCTGCCAACTGCTGTGCCGCCATTTCAGGCACCGTTGTTTCAAAATCCATGCGAATCAATTGCTGATGATGGCTTAACACTCTAAGCTTACAAATGGTGCCTGACTCGGAGAAAACCCAATCTGCGTTCACCTGGGCATCCTTCAGAACCTGGTTTAACTGAGCGCCAAAGCTATCTTCACCAATCACACCCATTAACTTGACCTGTGCGCCTAAGTCCGCAACATTCAATGCCACATTAGCTGCTCCGCCGCCACGAACGGTTTCATCAGCCACTTTGACAACCGGCACCGGCGCTTCAGGCGAAATTCGACCTGCCCGACCTGTCCAGTACTGATCGAGCATTACATCACCAACGACTAATATTTTTGTTTGGGAAAAATCGTGACTATTCATAACTTGAATTAAATTTAAGGTAAAATTACGACTCATTAACAATGAATCATCAATAACATTTATATAACCCATAAGTCTAACAGGATTTTCATTCAATGTTCGTTTTTAAAAGGCGCTATCGTGCATTTTTTTTCGCCCTGGTCAGCTGCGTTGTACCCTTCCATTCCAGCCCGGCTAAAGCCTTTGATACCTCTAATGACTTACTCATGAATGCTGCAATATGGGGAGCCATCGGCAGCTTGAGCTTTGCTTGCTATCAGGGCAAACCTCCTTGCGCATTACACTCTGGCGTTGATAGCGAGAAACTCACCCTTAGCCTTGATATTGGCAGTGACAATACTATCGCCTTTCAGCGCTTATCTTTGGGGGCTGACTGGACAGAATCTCTGTATCAATCCGGTGCCTTTAAACTGGCTGGGCGCATGGAGCTCAATGCTGGCGCTTGGCACTCTTCGCTCAAAGCCCCGCTCAATAAACGCGGCTACATCCTCGGCATTAATCCGGTTTTCCAAGGACTTTATCCATTGGGCACAATCACCCCCTACTTTGAGCTTGGCGGGGGGCCTAACTGGTTATCGAATGTGACAATTGAGAACGAATTCAAGTCAACCCAATTCCAATTTGGGAGTATTTTAGGATTTGGCTTGCAAACCCAACTGTTTGAAATCGGTTATCGTTACCTGCATATTTCTAATGCCGGAATCGAGGCCCCTAACCCCGGAACGGATTTTCACACCCTACATCTTGGCGTCCCATTTTAGTGACCCTAGCAACAAAGGCATTCTATGAACAGCATTGACACAGCAAAACGCGTTATCCAAATCGAAGCAGAGGCTATCCTTGCCCTTAGCCAACAATTAGACAACCATTTCTCTCAAAGCGTCGATGCCATCTTGGCAACCGAAGGGCGCGTTGTAATCTGTGGCATGGGTAAATCCGGACTCATCGGCAAAAAAATCATGGCGACGTTTGCCAGTACCGGAACGCCCTGTTTTTTTATGCACCCGGGCGAAGCTTTTCATGGCGATTTAGGTATGGTTTCACCCAAAGATGTTTTTATCGCGCTGTCAAATTCCGGTGAAACCGAAGAAGTCATTAAACTCATTCCGTTTTTAAAGGACAATGGTAATGTCATCATCGCCATGACTGGACGTCCTAACTCCACCTTGGCGCAAAATGCTGATTTTCATTTAAATATCGCGGTGCCGCAAGAAGCCTGCCCCCATCAATTAGCACCAACTTCCTCGACAACGGCCACTTTGGTTATGGGGGATGCCTTGGCAGTTGCGCTGATGGAACAACGCGGCTTCCAACCACAAGATTTTGCACGCTTTCATCCAGGCGGCAGCTTAGGTCGAAAACTGCTGACACGCGTTAAACACGAAATGAAATCTGAAAATCTTCCATTTGTCGAATCCAATGCCAGCATGAAAGACGTCATCCATACCATGACGGATGGACGACTCGGACTGTGTATTGTTGATCAAGGCAAAGGCATCATTACCGACGGCGACTTACGCCGCCAAATGGAAGAACATCCCGACAGTTTTATGCAACAAACCGCTGCCGACATGATGTCACCCAATCCAAAAACCATTGATGCGGATGCGCGTTTATCGGATGCGGAAGAACAAATGAATCAGCAAAAAATTACGTCACTACTGGTTTCCCAGTCTGACCCTGAACACAAAATTGTGGGCGTCATTCAAATTTATGACCTTAATCGTTAAGCGCAGGACGAATCTTCAATGCAACTTTGGCTTTATCGGCTCCTCTTAACACTCCTGTTTCCCTTGATTCTCTATTCAGGGTGGAAGCGGTGTCGTAAGGCACAAAAAAGAAGCCGGCAGAATTCAGATGACCGCCCCATCCCACATTGTTTTGCGTCACGACTGGGTCGTAACCCAACCCTTTTCCAAAAGAACGGCATTTGGATTCATGCCGTATCAGTGGGTGAAACCCGCTCTATTTTCCCTTTGTTAAAACAACTGCATTTGCGTTATCCGAACTTACCCATCACTTTAACCAGTGGTTCAACCCAGGGCGCCCAGCAAGCATTACGATTTTCCCCTGTGCCCATTCAGCATCAAATGATTCCGTATGACACCACCGGCGCGGTCAATCGGTTTTTAGATCAAATCGACCCTCAATTGGTGATTATGATTGAAACCGAAATTTGGCCGAATCTTTATCAAGCCTGTTTTGAACGCAAAATCCCCCTAATCCTGGCCAATGCCCGTATTAAAGAACAATCCTTTAAGGCCTATCAAAAATGGGGCGGCAAGTTGGTTCAGAACGCCCTAAATCAAACACATCTAATCGCCAGTCAATTCCAAGCAGACACACACCACTTGCTGGCGCTAGGCGCAGACCCAAAACGCATAAAACAACTGGGCAACTTAAAGTTTGATATTGATCTGCCGGCCGATTTAATGCAAAACGCCCAGGCCTGGCGAATGGATAATAGACTTGAGGAACGGTTTATTTGGGTTGCCGCCAGCACCCATGCCGGTGAAGAAGCCTTAATGTTAGAAGCCCATAAAAAGCTCCTCAGCCACTGTGCCAATGCGTTACTTATTTTAGTGCCCAGGCACTCTGACCGTTTTCAAGAAGTGGCCGAATTACTTGAACAACACCCCCACCTGCAAAACGCTATTCGCTCACAACAAATGCCTGTCACAGCGAACACCCAAGTCTATTTGGCCGATACCATTGGTGAACTGATGCATTGGTTCGCAAGCTGCGATGTCGCCTTTATCGGTGGCAGCTTAGTGCCTTTTGGTGGACACAATATTTTAGAGCCTGCTGCTTTAGCCAAACCTATTTTATCAGGGCCCTACCACATGAACCTGCAAGCGCTCTACGACACCTTTATCCAAACACAGTCCATCACCATTACCCAAAACACCGATGACTTAGCTGAAACCCTACTAAAATTATCACAAACCCCCAACCTGCAACAACAGCAAGGCCAAAAAGCTTACCAATGCTTTCAACAACAAACCGGCGCCCTATCAAAATTACTGTTTGAAATTGACCAACTCTCGCTAACCAACCCAAACACCCCTTAAAAACGCTCCAATACCACAGGATAACGCTTATTTCGAATGCACTCGCATACAAGGTAATGCCTGATTTATCCGCCATAATTTATGCCTCCTAAAACGTTAGCAACCTACATTAAACACATGAATAACAGAGTGTTAAATTGACTTAACCAACTAAAAAACAACATAAAACCACATTTTTATAATTTTTTGACATACGTAATAAAATTTAGTTTAGGATGTCTAATTATAGTTAAAAATACAGGATTGCTGCCACATGGAAGAGTTTATCCAAGCTGTTGAGAAGAATATTCGTGATGGAAACTGGTACGGGGCGATCTTTATTTGCCTCACGTTGCCAGACATATGCGGGAAAATAGAATTCCCTGGGAAGTCATCTTCAAGGCGATACCCTGAGTGGTTTGAGCGGTACGTCCAACCAAAATATACGCGGCAAGTTGGTCCTCCATCGATGGGAAATATTCATACATTCCTGTCGGGAAATGATTGCTATGCGTTGCGATGTGCACTCTTGCACGAAGGCGTTGAAAATATTGGAACGCAACGAGCCCAAGAAGCACGCGAAAGTTTCCATTTCACAATCCCGCCTAAAAATGGCTGTGTTCATATAAACCAAGGCGGTTCGGTACTGCAACTGCAGATAGATGAGTTCGCCAAAGATGTTATTGCAGGTATTCAGGACTGGCTTCGCGACATCAGTGGTGATGAGGGAAAGCAGTCGAAGCTAGCGGGCCTTATGAAGGTGCATGGTTCGTACAATTTTTAACAAGTGGCTGTTGTCGGGCACACCTACGCTGGCGATCCGGTGCGCCGCAAAGCCAAAGCGTTATAAGTCGGCTAAATAGTCTTGTGATGTCGTGATAAGAAGATATGGAATAGGGAGTAGAAATGGAATCACCACTAAAATTAAAAATTGAACATCTTTCTACTTTTTCCTTGGCTGCTCAACAAAATGCTTACCCGTTATTTCGGAATTTGACCTTACACTATCCGACCTTCGATAATGAGTTGTCAGAAGATTTTGAGCCGTTAAATCACCTCGTTGTTAAATTAACATCTGAGCCAGAGCTCTTTACCCCTGAAGAATGGCTCATCGATGAGATTCGACCCGGGCAGGTCATTGCCCTACAGCAAAAGGATTTGAATATCCCACACAATATCCTATTCAATTTAACCGAGGAAATGAGGGTCTCAGTAATTCTTACAGTTAATGCGCTGAGTGATTCTGAAGCCGTACTTGCGAAAAATAAAATGTCTATTGCAGTTCTTCCTGCAAACTTTTGGGGCGGAGAGAGTCGTCAACCCGACCTTTTAGCAGCATTCGTAAAACCCAACGGCGTTTATGTCGAATCTTTAGTTAAGCAAGTAACAGAAATTCTCGAAAAGAATGGTCATGGAAGAAGCGCCGATGGTTATCAGTCCAACACGCGAGAAAAACCGTATTTGATGACAGCGGCACTTTGGAACGTCATTTTTTCCCAGCGTATTGCCTACGTCACTCCACCTCAAGACTTTGCTCGGCAAGGGCAGCGTATTCGATTAGCAGCTGATATTAGCGCTTCTAAAATTGGAGCTTGTCTTGATACATCACTTTTATTTGCCAGTTGTATTGAGTTGATGGGGCTTAATCCAGTCATTGCATTAGGAAAAGATCATGCATTTGTAGGTGTTTGGCTGATCGATGAACGTTTTCCTGTGTTGACAACTGATGATCCAATGGATCTACGTAAGCGCATTGATACCCGTGACCTTGTGCTATTTGAAAGTACGTTAGTCACCAATGATACTCCTGTAACTTTTGAGCAAGCCAAAGCTTATGCCAGGGATCTCATTAGTGAAGATAAAGAAGAAAATTTTGTATATGTCATCGATATAAAGCAGGCAAGAGCCCGCAAAATTAGGCCAATATTCACAGTTGAAGAAAAACCTGAAGAGAAAAGCTCTGATTCTGAGAGCGAACTAAATTTACCTATCATCCCTCCATTGCCACCTGTAAGGGCTGATGAACAAGTCGTTGCTGAAACTGCTGACACACGGATTGATACTTGGCAGCGTAAGCTATTGGATCTAACGAAACGTAATTCACTGTTAGCGTTAAAAGACCGAGCTGTAGCAATAAAGTTATATTGTCCAGATATCGGGTCTATGGAAGATCGTTTGGCTGATGGTGTGTCATTTAAATTCCTGTCGGCAGAGGAAAGCCCGCTAAATGACAATGAGCGAAGTGAAGAATCCTTCAGATTGCAGGCTGGTTCAGATATTCATAAAGAGTATGCATTAGACCAACTAAATAAAAATGTTCTTCTAGCAAATATGTCTAGGAAAAAACTCGAACAAAATGCAATCAACCTTTTAAGGAAGACAAAAAATGACCTAGAAGAAGGTGGGTCAAACACATTATATCTAGCTTTAGGGATGTTGCGTTGGAAGGAAAACCCAGAAGATGATCGTTCCTACCGCGCCCCCCTTATTTTAATACCAGCAGAACTCACCAGAAGCAGCGCGAGGGCTCCGATTAAAGTTCGTCAACTTCCCGACGAAAGCCCAATATTTAATATGACACTGATTGAGTTCCTAAATACGGAGCATAGTATAGATCTTAATCAGTTTCGTGAGTCGTTACCTGAAGATGCGTCTGGCATTGACGTGAATCTTATCTGGAGCATAGTCCGGTCTGTAATAGCAGAGCAACCAGGCTTTGAGGTAGTGGAAGAACTAGTTCTAGCATCTTTTTCCTTTGCTAAATATTTAATGTGGAAGGATCTCAAAGATCGGATTGACGATTTAAAGGAAAATCTTTTCGTTAAGCATTTAGTTGATCATCCTCAGGATGCGTATGTTCAGGATGCCAGTTTTGTATTGCGTGATGAAGTAGACGAAAAGATCGATCCAGAAAAGGTTTTTACGCCCCTGAACTGTGACAGTTCACAGCTTGTGGCTGTAGAGGCGTCGGGTAGGCCGCAAGATTTTGTATTAGAGGGGCCGCCAGGCACAGGAAAGTCAGAAACAATAGCAAACATCATATGCCATAACATGGCTCTCGGTAGAAACGTGTTATTTGTCGCTGAGAAAATGGCTGCGCTTCATGTTGTTTACAGACGCATGGAAAAAGTTGGTCTCGATCACTTATGTTTAGAGCTGCACAGTAATAAGGCGAATAAAAAAGCTGTTCTTGAGCAGCTAAGAGAAGCGACCGCTAGGCGCGATGATGCAAAAAGTGCTGGTTGGGTGGACTCTGTTAGAACGCTAAAAGATAAGCGTGATCACCTTAACAATTTTGTACAAGCTTTACATAAGAAATCCATTTTTGGTTTGTCCGCACGTGATGCTATAGCTCGTGATGTGCTTTATAAGGACAAGCATTCCTTGTCCTTAACGTGGTCGTTAGGTTTGGAGTCAGCTCCTGTTAATTCCGCTGAAATGCTAGATGAGATGCTTGAGTCTGTTAAATTAGCAGCGCTTGCGTATAACGATATATCTCACCTTAACCCTATCCAATTCCGGATTCTTAAGGCTAGAAGTTGGTCTAATGCTTGGCAGAGCCAAGTCGTTGATTGTCTAACGCGCTATAAATCGGTACTTAATGAGCTCTATCCTTGCGCCGTAATACTGGCATCCAATTTCAATATTGATATAAAAGAGAACACTATAGCTAATATTGCGCGTGTAAATGCTTTGGCGGAGTTGATTACATCTGCTCAATCTAATCCCTTAAGCTACCTTGTTGCGAAAGGGGCTAGAGATTTATTAGACAGTCTTGATGAATTGAGCGTAATAAAGCGAGAGTTTGATCAAACGCTTAACAATGTTGGGCATAACATTTCACCAGAAATACTTGCCAATAGCCCTAGTGCTGAATGGGTGAATATTTATGATGGAGCAAAAAAAAGCTGGTTTAAACGCTTCTTTGCAAGAATAAAAATAAATTCTTCGGCTAAAAAGCTGGGTTATAAAAAACTTAAAGACATGAGTGTGTTATCTGAAATTGAAAAGGCCGCTAATTTACAAGAGACAATAGTGGCATTGGCAGCCCCGTTTGAAGAAGATGAAATATGGCAAGGTTGGGATACAACTGCTGAAAGCTTAAGTGCAGCAATGGTAAGGGGAAAGGCTGCCCATAAGGCGCTGGCAGAAGTTATTGGCCTGTCGGATGATCTTTCTATAGTACTTACCGCAGTTAAGTCCAAGCTTATTGATGGCCGTGATTTTCTCGATAGCTCAATGGTTGTTGCCCAGAAAAATAATTTCAAACAGCATTGGAACGCTTATATTGCTGTGGCTGATGAAGCCAAAAATCTAGAGCTGGAATTTGATGAAAGCTCTTCCCTTGAAACTGTTAATCCTGCAATTGATGAGTTAATAGCCAGTGCGTTAAAATTTAAAGCTTGGAGTGAATGGCTTGCTGCAAAAGAATCGATTAATGCTTATCAACTCGACAATTTGACACAAGGGCTGGAGGCCCGAACTATCTTGCCTGACGACGCCGAAGATCAAGCATTAACAGCTTTCTGTCGATGGATAGCGCCACAGCTGATAGATGAAAGTGATGACCTTCGACTGTTTAAAGCGTCAACTCATGAGCAATTGATTCATGAGTTTAGAGAGTTAGATGCTAATGTGGCTCATACTACTAGCCAATATGTGGCTGCTATTGCGGCGCAAAAGGTTCCCGACCCCTTCGCGAAGGATGGTCCCAAAGAGTTTGGCGTTTTGGCTAGGGAGCTTCAGAAGAAAACTCGCCACAAACCGGTACGATCACTATTTAATGAAATGGGATCCCGCCTGATGGATTTGTGCCCCTGCATGATGATGTCACCTCTTTCTGTTGCCCAATTTCTACCTTCTGATTTTAATGGGTTTGATTTGGTTATTTTTGATGAGGCCTCCCAGATGACAACTTGGGATTCAGTGGGGGCTATCGCAAGAGGTAAAAATGTAATTGTGGTAGGAGACCCTAAACAGATGCCTCCAACCAGTTTCTTTAGTGGTGCTGTGGACGTTGGTGATCCGGATGAAGAGGATCTGGAATCTATTCTTGATCAGGCGTTAGCAGCACGCTTGCCTCATCTTAGATTGAAAGGTCACTATCGGAGTCGACATGAAACCCTAATAGCTTTCTCCAATAGCAAATATTATGAAAATTCACTGGTAACATACCCTTCTTCAGATACTAAGGAGTCAGCTGTAACGCTGCACAGAGTTGACGGGGTTTACTCTAAGGGTAAGGGGAGGAATAACCCGATAGAGGCAGCTGCTGTTGTTAAAGAAATCGTTAAGCGTCTTACAGATCCAGAGCGACAGCATCAAAGTATTGGCGTGGTCACTCTAAACACTGAGCAGCAGCGAACTGTTGAAGATTTACTTGATGATTCACGTCGACAGCACCCTGAGATCGAACCATATTTTCAATCTACGGATACATACGATGGAGTGTTTGTAAAAAATCTTGAAGCTGTACAAGGCGATGAGAGAGACATCATTATCCTTAGTTTGAGTTATGGTCCGACAGAGTCGGGCGGTCGAACCATGAGTATGAACTTTGGTCCTCTAAATAAGTCAGGGGGAGAACGAAGACTCAATGTTGCTATAACAAGGGCAACGAGCGAGGTATTGTTATTTTCGAGCTTTGATTCATCAATGATCGATCTAAGCCGGTCGTCAGCCCTAGCAGTAGAACATCTTAAACACTATTTGGAGTTTGCAGAGAAAGGGCCTATTGCATTAGCCGAACAATCTACCGCAGCGTATGGAGTAGATCAGTTCGATAGTGATTTTGAGCAGGCAGTTGCTTGGGCTCTACGCAATAAAGGTTGGAATGTTCAGGCTCAAATTGGTGTCAGTAAATTCAGGGTCGACCTTGGGATAATTCACCCCGATCATCCCGGCGTATATTTGGCTGGCATCGAATGTGATGGTGCTACCTATCACGGGTCTCCGTCCGCTAGAGATCGGGATCGCGTTCGTCATGGAATCTTAGAAAACTTAGGGTGGCGATTGATTCGCCTGTGGTCAACAGATTATTTCCAGGATCCTGAAGAAGCTTTATCCAAGATGCATGGCCGCCTGAACGAAATCCTTGAAGAGGATAGAAATAAAGCTGAATTGAAGAAAAAGAGTGTGGATGCCAATGCTGATCCCTCTGAAATTTTCAGTTCGGATAGTGTCACAGATGTCGCTCTTGCCGACAGTGCCTCTATTGGTGTTGAAGTCGAGAAAGATTCTCAAAATAGACTTTCTTCCGAATATGATCATTCTCGCTATTTTGATGATGACTACAAACCAACACTTATTGAAATTACTAAGGGAATCCTTGAAGAAAAGAACGGGATTACCCTCCATGAGTTGGCATTGGATATTGCTAATTTACATGGTTTGTCGCGGACAAGTAAAAAGCAGCTTCAGTATCTTACTGCGCTAATAGAACCTTGGGGCGGGATAAAACGCGATGGTGTTCATAAACCGGTGGTCTGGTCATGTCCAGAAGATATTGTGGATGAGATGGATTGGAGAGGCTTGGATCCTTGGGGCGATGAGCGTGATTGGAGCGTGATTCCCTATCCAGAAGCTAAGGGTTTGGCTCGATTAGCATTGGAAAAATCGCCTAAAGATCCCGTTGATTATATTTGTAATGTCTTCAAGCTAAAACGTCGGCATGATAAAACATTAGAACAGTTTAAGTCATGGATGGATGAGATAAGAATTGACTGAAGGATAGGCTTGAAGGGAGAAGGAATATCTTTAAGATAAGAGCTTTTCGAGTAACTAGCGTAAGCGTCCGGCAATCACCCCTGTTGCAGAGACCAATGATGTGGTAACAGCTCATGGATTCGGCTGTTCTTGTGTGTTGGCAGGCGTGTAAGTACGTCCTTGAGATAAGCATAAGGATCATGACCATTGAGTTTAGCTGATTGCACCAATGTCATTATCGCAGCAGCACGTTTACTACTACGCTCGCTTCCTGCAAACAACCAGTTCTTTCGACCCAACGCCCAGGGGCGCATCTGGTTTGCCACCCGGTTGTTATCGATTGGTAAACTGCCATTCTCTAGGTAACGTGTTAAAGCCACCCAACGTTTGAGCATATAGTCGATCGCTTTTGCGGTCACACTGCCATGCGGAACTTTTTGACGATTGGCCTGTAACCATTGTTGAAGCTTATCA
>PEWX01000039.1 GCA_002779995.1 Piscirickettsiaceae bacterium CG07_land_8_20_14_0_80_44_28 | reverse complement strand
AACTTATCGCTCATGATTTTTTCACTTTCTCGGGGATTTTAAATACCTAGCGAGTTTAACATTTTACGGTCGGAAAGTCCGACAAGCTGCTAGAAAGCAAAAAACCGAGAAAAATGATCTCGGTTTTTAATTGAATACTCAAGGATTCTTACTGACTTAGTAGTTGTAAGTAATTCCTACAAGAGCAGTCGTCGCTTTAGTTGATGTATATTCAGCAGATGCCGTAATGGCGTAATTATGAGAAATACTGAAAGAAACGCCAGCACCGATCAAGCCAAAGGTTGAAGCACTGGCTTCATGTGTGGCCGTTGTGGTTGTCGTCGTACCGTGTCCGTCAGTGCTTGAAGTGGAAGAACCCGCGCCAGATGCATAACCACCGCCTGCTTTAACGAATGCTTTAAGGGAAGGGGTCGCATGAACACTTCCTTCCAAGAACGCCGTAAATACGCTGCCTTCATCTGTACCCACATTGGCGGATACGCCATATCCATAATGATGTAAAAAATGTCCGGGAACCCACTCTATAGCGACGCCATTGCTTGTAGCTGAATCGGCAGGATCATGAAGGTGTGATGAGTCAATGGTGGTTTGAACTACGCCAACTGTTACGCTGCCATTTCCACTTGCATTTGCCGTTGTAGCGGCCACTAATGTTGTTATACCCATAGTTGTTGCTAATAAGCTTTTTCTAAGTGTCATAGTATCCTCTATTATTTTTATAAGAAAAAGTTGCGCAAAATAATTTCGCTATTTAAATGTTTATACAGACCTTTGCATGAGTGGAACGCAAAAGAAAAATTTTAACGATTTTTAATCGTATATCCATCTCGTGCAAAGGTCTCTCATAACAGAGTAAATGTAATTACCCTGTTAAAAGCGAGGAAATTATAGGCAAGAAGTCGCATTAAGTCTATGCTTTGATAAGGCTTGTTGTTGCTAGTTATCTTAAAGGCGGGTTAAAAAGCTATCCGATTTTAACCGTATATTTGAATTTGTTTGAATGTATTCACTAGGGTGTATTCTAACCCTGAAATGAAAAAACCCCAGTTAAATCAATAACTAGGGTTTAGTTTGTGGTGCGGAAGGAGAGACTCGAACTCTCACACCAAAGGCACCAGAACCTAAATCTGGCGTGTCTACCAATTCCACCACTCCCGCGAATATAACCTGTTGAAAACACGTTATAAAATGTGGTGGCCACACCTGGAATCGAACCAGGGACACAAGGATTTTCAATCCTTTGCTCTACCGACTGAGCTATGTGGCCGTATTTTGATTCGGCGTATTATATAGAGGGGGTTGTGGGCTGTCAAACAATAGTTAAAAAATATTCAATTTTCTATGTCGTGCCCAAGTTGTGCCCAAATCGTGCCCAAATCGTGCCCAATAAAACCATGAAAACTAATTGTAACTATTCACCCCACCCAAGCTAATTAACCTGATGAAGGGCGATGTCATCCGTCATAAAAGCTAACGGCTCCCCTTTAAAAAGCGATGCCATGGCCTGTGAGCCACTGACACCTTGTTTA
>PEWX01000054.1 GCA_002779995.1 Piscirickettsiaceae bacterium CG07_land_8_20_14_0_80_44_28 | reverse complement strand
CCAATTGCACAGTGGCGCTGAAGTTGAGCTGGGCGTACCAACCCTCATTCCAGAAACCTATTTACCTGACATCCACAGTCGTTTAGTGTTTTATAAACGCATTGCCAGTGCAGAAGATGAAAGCGCCTTGCAAGAACTACAAGTCGAAATGATTGATCGCTTTGGGCTCTTACCTCCACAAGTACAAAACTTAATGAGTGCCACCCAGATCAAACTAAAATTAGATATTCTCAACCTCAAAAAATGCGAAGCAAATGAAAGCATGATTCGACTCCAATTTGGCAGTCAACCCAACATTGATCCACTCGCTTTAATTAAACTCATTCAAAATCATCCAAAACACTATCAACTCAAAGGGCAAAGTGAATTAAAATATTTTGATGATTTTCCCGAGGTCAGTCAGCGTCTTGCCGCCATCAATCTACTGTTGACCACCATCGCTAATAAGGACACAGCATGTTAAAAAAACAGCTTACCGCTTTACTTATTTGCTGCATCTGGGCATTCAATGCACAAGCCATTACAGATGAAGAAACACCTCCAAACCCACGCTACCAGGTCGAAATCATTATCTTTGAAACCCTAGCCTTACGCGGCTGGACGGAAGAATATTGGCGCCCCAACCCAGAATTAATCGACCTGGAAAACGCCCTGTTACCCCCCGAAGAACTGCCTGAAGAACAATTTATGCTTTCAGAACAAGTCGCCAAAATGACGCCTGAAAAAGGCTATCGTATTTTAAAACACAGCAGTTGGATTTTAGA
The DNA here is from genome assembly GCA_002779995.1 of Piscirickettsiaceae bacterium CG07_land_8_20_14_0_80_44_28. Classification (GTDB taxonomy): domain Bacteria; phylum Pseudomonadota; class Gammaproteobacteria; order Thiomicrospirales; family Thiomicrospiraceae; genus Hydrogenovibrio. Next base: position 22,213 of record PEWX01000054.1, on the reverse strand, counting down.
AGGGAAATCAGAAGAAGAAGCGCAACCGATAAAAATTGAAGTCCTACCCGAAACCGCTTATGAGTCCCGTTTAGAAGGCACTTTAACTTTCTATAAATCGCGATTTGCCCATGTGCGCCTGCACCTAGACTTGGAACGTAAAATACCGCAAAGACTCATTGCCGCCTTTGCACAAAACCAACACACAGAAGCAGATTTTTTACCCGAATTCTGGCGCTTTGAATTAAAGGAAGCACGCAAAATAAAATCGGGTGAATTGCATTATTTTGACCACCCAATATATGGCGTGTTAATGCAAATACAATATCAAGGCCAGTAATCCTCTTCTAAATTGACCAAAAACAGCCAGGCCTGGTCAAATTTAACCGTTTCACCGATCAAAACCGCCATCACTCGGCAATAACAGCGTGTTTACTTATCCGGTAAAACCAGATTGAGCTCCAACACCTCAAAGCCATTAGCTTCATCAATGGAAATTTGCAATTGATCCTGATCGATTTCAACATATTTAGCAATCACTGCTAAAATTTCATCACGCATTTGTGGTAAATATTCCGGTGCATTTCGCTCTGAACGCTCATGAGCCAATAAAATTTGTAAGCGATCCTTCGCTACATTGGCGGTTTTCTTTTTTCGCTGACCCAGTAAATAATCGATTAATGCCATGACTTACTTCCCAAACAATTTCTTAAACAGGCCTTTTTTCTCAGCCGTTAAAAAGCGATGGGCCTTTTCCTCTCCCAAAAACCGATCAACAACATCGATATAAGCTTGCGCCGCATCCGATTCCGAATCCAAAATCACCGGCTCACCCGAGTTGGAAGCATTTAACACCTGCTCTGACTCCGGAATCACACCCAACAACGGGATATTTAGCAAATCCACCACATCTTCAACCGATAACATTTCACCCGTTTCGACCCGCTTTGGGTTATAACGCGTCAAAACCAAGTGCTCGACAATCCCCTCATCACCGGATTCAGCACGTTTGGATTTGGCTTGTAATATCCCTAAAATACGATCAGAATCTCGCACTGAAGACACTTCCGGATTGGTCACAACAATGGCTTCATCCGCAAAATACAATGCCAACTGTGCACCCTTTTCAATCCCCGCCGGTGAATCGCAAATAATAAAGTCAAAACCATCGGTTTTTAAGTCATCAATAACTTTTCCAACCCCTTCCAAGGTCAGAGCATCTTTATCGCGGGTTTGTGAGGCGGCTAAAATATATAAATTTTTGATGCGTTTGTCTCGAATCAATGCCTGATTCAAAGAGGCTTCACCTTGAACCACATTGACAAAATCATAAACCACCCGTCTTTCGCATCCCATAATTAAATCCAGATTCCGCAAACCCACATCAAAATCAATCACCGCGACTTTAAACCCTTTTAAGGCTAAACCGGCTGAAATACTTGCACTGGTGGTGGTTTTACCAACCCCACCTTTTCCTGAGGTTACAACGATTACGCGTGACACCTAAGCGACTCCTTGGACTAAATGAATTAAATGTGAATTAAATGGTTGAATGAATTTTAGTGAGACCTTTGCATGAGTGGGACGCCAAAGGGAAAATGTTGAAAAATTAACCCTTTTTATTCGTGTAGCCATCTCGTGCAAAGGTCTCTTAGTGAAAATCTGCAAGCGGTTTATTCTAAACTATCCCAATAAACCCGTGTTAAAAACCAACTTATTATCTTGTAAACTGACCTCAACAAATCCCGTTTGATAAGCTGGATCGATATCTTCTGATAATTGATACAATCCTGCAATACACAACAACTCAGGGGCAAGTTGTTTCGCAAAAATTTTTGCCGTCGTTTCACCTGATGCGCCGGCAAAAACCTTTCCCATAACCTTGCCAAATACATGCACATGACCATCTGCCACGACTTCGGCACCGGGATTAATTGAGCCCATAATAATCACATCTCGATCTTTTGCAACCACCTGTTGACCTGATCGCACAGAGCTTTTAACCAACAAAGCGGTTTTTAAACCTGGTTGCGCCATCTCTGTTTTCGGCTCGACAGCTTTCTTTGGATGTTTTTTCACTTTTTCTAATGGGAAAATCGCCAGCCCGGCATATTCTGCCTGCTCTATCATAACGTCATCTTCAGTCCGAATCCCTATCGGAATCATTTTCCGCTGACGTAAATACTCAACCAAAAGCGCTAAAAAGGTTGGATCCATTAACGGAACTTGAGGATCTAACACCACTGGAACGCCAATAAAAAAATCAGGCGCTTGATCAATTTTTCTGGCAATGGCCTGTTTAGTGTCCTCAATTTGATCACTTAAAAGGCTTAAAACGGTCAAGGATAAAATCGAACCTTTTAAATCAATAATATTGCGCATGAAATAGCCTATTCCCTATCAGATAAACTGGGAATCTTACTTGAGCGGAGGCATCTAGTCAAAGCCTTGTTAGCCAAGTTTGCAAAATCCGAATCGCTAACTCAACACTCTTTTTGGCGATCTTTATGACGTATGCTTTGGCAACTTGTATAATAACTTTTTTTGCAAATGGATCCCCTATGTTTTCGGCACTTAAAAGTTCCTTTGAAGACCGCATCAGCTCCGCTTCAGTTCAAGGCGATATTAATGCAGGGCTAACCGTTGGCGTGATTGCATTACCCTTGTCAATGGCATTAGCGATTGCGATTGGGGTTCCGCCACAACATGGTCTTTATACGGCTATGATCGCCGGTATTGCGATTGCACTGATGGGCGGATCGCGCGTTAACATTTCCGGGCCAACCGCTGCATTTGTGGTGGTGTTACTGCCCATCGTGCATCAATTTGGGTTGGGTGGCCTGCTGATAAGCGGATTTATGGCCGGAATGATTTTAATATTATTAGGCATTTCAAAATCAGGTCGTCTCATTGAGATAGTGCCCTTTCCGGTCGTTATTGGTTTCACTGCGGGTATTGGCGTGGTGATTGCCACCTTTCAAATCAAAGATTTTTTAGGGCTTGAAATCCCCGCATTTGATGGACATTTTTTCGATAAATTGTCGGCGATTATTCAGGCGCTGCCTTCTTTTGACTGGCAAGCGTCATTGATTGCTGCTATTACCTTATTCGTGCTGATTTATTGGCCGAAATTGCATTCTAAAATTCCGGGACACCTCATTGCTTTACTGGTCGGTACCCTGATTGCGATGGGGTTAAACATCAGCATGGTAGAATTTGAAGTTGAAACCATTGGCAGTCGCTTTCATTATGCGCTAAACGGCATAATGGGTGAAGGGATTCCGCCAATTCTGCCTAATTTTGAATGGCCTTGGAATCTTGCCGATGCCAACGGTAACCCGATTGGCTTTAGTTTTGAATTATTTCGCACGCTATTGCCTGCAGCCATTACCATTGCGATTTTGGGTGCTTTAGAATCGTTACTCTGTGCCTCTGCGGCGGATGGCATGTGTGGCCAAAAGCATAATCCCAATGATGAGCTCATTGGTCAAGGGATTGGCAATATGATCATCCCCTTTTTTGGCGGTATCCCGGCCACCGCTGCCATAGCAAGAACCGCTGCTAATGTTAAAGCCGGCGCAACAACCCCTTTTTCTTCCGTTATTCATGGGGGTTTTATCTTACTATCCATTATCGTTTTTGCACCGTTTTTATCCTACATTCCAATGAGTTCAATGGCTGCTTTACTGATGATGGTCGCCTGGAATATGAGTGAATCTCATCACTTTATCCGTATTCTAAAAAGTGCCCCCAAAGGTGACATCATTGTTCTATTGACTTGTTTCATTTTAACGGTGTTATTTGACATGGCTATCGCCGTAGCCATTGGTATGGCCATGGCGGCCGGCTTGTTTATTAAGCGCAGCATTGAGACGACCACCCATCAACAACTTTCTAAATATAACCCTGACCGTGAAACCTTACCGGATGAAATTGTATTTTATGACATAAATGGTCCGTTATTTTTTGGCACGGCCGAAAAAACCATGAACCATCTAACCTATATTGCGCCGGAAGTCAGGGTGGTGATTTTAGATATGGCAGAAGTCAATATGATTGATATGAGTGCCATTATCGCAATGGAGACCATTTTGAAAAACTTTGAAAAGCACAAAGTGAGTATCGTCATCAACCAACTCCAGCCCAGACTCCTGCTCAAACTCCGTAAGGCAGGCTTGCGCAAACAAGAAGGGAAAGTGGAATTTACCAACCATGCTGATGATGCCTTTGCACGTGCAAAAGCCTTGTTAGAGCATTAAAATAGCCCTAACTTTCATCCATTATTTACCCAGGCCTGGTCACTTTTTAGTCAGCCCACTCATAACGAGGAAGGCACAACGATCAAAGATAATCGACTATAATGCCTTCATTTTTTAGCTTGAATAGGAACGGAATTATGCAACTTTCTGAATTAACCGCAATCTCTCCCATTGACGGCCGTTACGGCGCCAGATTATCCAACTTAAAAGAAATTTTTAGCGAGTATGGTTTAATCAAAAATCGCGTTAAGGTCGAAGTTTCCTGGTTGCGTATGCTGGCCAATCATCCGGGCATTCCGGAAGTTCCCGCCCTGTCTTCTGAAGCAGAAACCCATTTAATGCAATTGGTTGATCAATTTTCATTCGCCATGGCGCAACAAGTCAAAATCATTGAAAGCACCACCAACCATGATGTGAAAGCGGTTGAATATCTGATTAAATCGCATTTCGAAAGCAATGATGAATTAAATGCTATCAGCGAATTTGTGCATTTTGCCTGTACGTCAGAAGACATCAACAATCTGGCTTATGCTTTGATGTTAAAAGATGCTCGCGCGCAAATCATAGTGCCTGAAATGCAAACCTTGGTCGATAAAATCGCCGGCATGGCTACGGAAATGGCGGAAATCCCGATGATGTCTCGTACGCATGGCCAGCCTGCTTCACCCACCACGGCCGGTAAGGAATTTGCCAATGTCGCTTATCGTTTACAGCGACAAATCAAGCAACTCATGAATGTCCAGATTATGGGTAAAATCAATGGCGCAACAGGTAATTACAACGCACATCTAGCGGCCTATCCGGCCATTAACTGGTATGAACTCACCGAACAATTTGTGCAAAGTCTTGGCTTAGCGTGGAACCCCTACACCATTCAAATTGAACCGCACGATTACATTGCTGAATATTTCCATGTCATGCAACGATTCAACACCATCTTAATTGATTTTGATCGGGACATTTGGAGTTATATTTCGATTGGTTTCTTTAAACAAAAAACCGTTGCCGGAGAAATTGGCTCGTCCACCATGCCGCATAAAGTCAATCCAATTGATTTTGAAAACTCTGAAGGCAATCTGGGGATGGCGAATGCTATTTTTGATCACTTAGGTCAAAAACTGCCAATTTCTCGCTGGCAGCGCGACTTAACCGACTCCACTGTTTTAAGAAATCTGGGTGTTGGGATTGCCCACACCTTCATTTCTTTACAAGCCACCTTAAAAGGGCTTAACAAACTAGAAGTCAATGCCCAAACCATGGCCGATGACTTGGATCGCAACTGGGAAGTGTTAGCGGAAGCCATTCAAACGGTCATGCGTCGTTATGGCATTGAAAAGCCCTATGAAAAACTAAAAGCGCTCACACGGGGGCGTCGTGTCAATCAACAAATCATGCAAGATTTTGTAGACACACTGCAACTACCGCAAGAAGCGAAGCAAAACTTAAAAGCCATGACCCCTGCTTCTTACATTGGTAATGCCGCACAACAGGCGCAAGCCATTGAGCTAGCGTTGACTATGCTAAAGGGTCGTTAACCCCACCCTGAAATACCGATCAAAAACAGCCAGGCCTGGCTGTTTTTTGGCTTTCCCTCTAAGAATGGACACTTTATGATTCGATTTACTGAAGTCAGCTTGGAAACTTTCTTAAAAGATTACTGGCAACAACGCCCTTTGGTTATTCGCAATGCCTTACCAGGATTTCAATCGCCTGTAAGTCCCGAAGAACTGGCGGGGTTATCGCTTGAAGATGAAGTGGAAAGCCGTCTGGTCGTTCAGCATTCACCCGAAAATTATGAACTCCGCAAAGGTCCGTTTGATGAACAAACCTACGCCAGTTTACCTGAGAAAAATTGGACATTACTGGTACAAGGAATGGATCGACTGATTCCCGAAGTCTCCACGCTGTTAGACGAATTTGATTTTTTACCGCGTTGGCGCATTGATGACATTATGGTCAGTTATGCGGTGACCGGCGGCAATGTCGGTCCCCATTATGATCACTATGATGTCTTCTTACTGCAAGCTGCCGGCAAACGGCGTTGGCACCTCACCGCACAGGACTGCACCGAGTCTAACGCCATTGAAGGCGTGGATTTACGACTCATGCAAACCTTTACCATTGAAGACACTTTTGATTTTGAAGCAGGGGATATACTTTATATTCCGCCAAAATGGGGACATCATGGCATCGCGCTTGATGATAACTGCATGACTTATTCAATCGGCTATCGCAGTTATCGTGGACAAGAATTATGGGATAGCTTTGGGGATCATCTTTCTGAAACCAATGGCTTTCAAGCCCTTTATCAAGACCCCGTCTGGCAAACGGATCTCAATCCGGGTGAAATCACCGATAATGCGGTTAAACAAGCTCAGCAACTCCTTGAATCCGCCTTGGCAGATCCAAAGCAACTGAAAACCTGGTTTGGTCGTTTTGCCACTCAGCTCGATCCCACCAGCGCTCAACAATTACCCGACCCCCTCACAGAAGATGAAACGCCCACATTCAGTGAATTTACACAGGCGTTAGCACAAGTCGTGGCATTCGAAAAAGACCCTGTGTGTCGATTTGCTTTCACCGAAATCAATGATAATACCTTGTTAACAGTTAATGGCGCCATTTGGGACAAACAAGGCGCGACCGATGACTTTGTCAAAGCATTATGCAACCAACGGACATTATCTGCGAGCGACTGGCAGGATTCTCAAAACCATACGCTATTATTTGACTTCTGGAAACTGCAATATTGGGTCTTTTCCGAAACACCTTAAAACACGGCTTAATCGCTGAATGGTTTATCGAGCAGCTTACCCCCCTGTCACCCCCCTTTAGTGGCTCGCTTTCAAGCTATAACCTATAAATCTCAAAGCCATTCTGCTCTAAAAGGTCACATTTGCCACTGTGTGTCAATACGGCTACGGATGCTTTTTCAGCGTCTAAGTAGGTTTGTGCAACCCGACGACAATCGGCTAAGGTCGTTGCCAAAACGCCTTGGCGATGGTGCTTTCTCATATCATGGGTTCGACCATAAAGAGATTGATAAAAAGCTTTTCTTGCTTCACCGGCGGGTGAACCGGGTTTATCCATCGCACTGATCACATTTAAAATGGCTTCATCCACTTTTGCTTGCGTGGCTTCACGACTCATAATCCAGTCTAAAGCAAGATCAAAATCTGATAAAGTCTCTAATAATCTGGGATCCCGATAGGAATAAAACACAAAAGCGCCTGCTTCGCTATTAAAGGTAGCGCCGCCGCCATAAGCGCCGCCTTTTTCGCGAATTTGTGCATGCAAAAACCCATTTCGTAAACAAGCCCCCAACACCGAAAGAATTGGCGCATCTTCATGCCCCGCCATCACTGCCGGATAGGATTTTGCACAAAAATTCACTTGGGTGCTGGTCACCCAGGCCTGGTGAATTTTTTGCTGTGTCGCCGTTAATTGCAACCCTTGTTGAAAAGCATTCGATTTCATAAAGGTTTGCCACTGTTGAGTACTGGCTATGGCACCTTCTAAACCTGATTCATCGGCAATAACCAAAGACTGCTTACTGGCCTGTAATAATTTTGATTGAATCGACTGAAACTGTTGAATCATGTCCTCTAGACCACCGGATTCTGAAAGCCCTTCATATAAGCGCTTAATGGCTTGAATCCCGGCAAAACCGGAGCGATTAAACTGCCAATTAGCCACAGCAGAGGCGTTTTGATTAGCCGCAGACATCGCCAAACCATGACCATTCCCGGTCACTCCCTGATCGACTGACGTTCGAATTTGACCCACCAAATCCTGAATGCGATCCACTTCATCAAAGCGCACCGACTCTATCGTTTCAAGCATTAAATCCGCCAATTGCGATTGATGACGATTTAACGACTTACCGGACACAATAAAGTGACTGTAAAACGCTTGGTTATCCCATAAATCTGCTCGAACCGTACTTCTCGCTGAAAGCCCCCCGGTCACAGCTGCCTGCAAGGATTGCGTCTGCAAATAATCTCGACCCGCTGAACCCAATTCCGTTAAACAGCTATTGAATAAAGGCAATACCGCTTGTTCTGCTGCGGTTAAATCCGGCAAGGACAATAATAATTGTTGGTAGGTTAAGCCATTCGTACCCGTCTGATAAGCGGTCATTTTGGGCGATTCCATCGTGACAGTCGGGTTTATTTGTTTGATGGCTGCCGGAACATCCGCTTTAGTCACCTCAGGTAAAATTGACATGTCGTCTTCTTGCTCTTGTCTGGCTTTAAGTGCTAAGGATTGTGCCACGATAGCTTGTTTTTCTGTTGGCGTCAGCGCAGACTGAATCGCTGCTAATTGCCTTTTTTCGGTTTCTTCTTGCTGTTGAGACAAATTTTCATCCGGCATCAACGTTAAACGAACTCGGTGTGGGTTATCTAAAATCCATTCCTGAATTAAGGTGGGAATAAATTGGGGATTTTGTGCCTCCAATCGAAGTTGTGTTAAAGCGGCATCCGTGTCTAATAATGCAATTGGATCACCGTCGTGCATAGCGCCCGCGATGGATTGCATAATCAACTGCAACCCATAAGGATAACTGTCCCCGCCAATCTCTCTTTGTGAAAATTCCAGTTGATGCAACATGGCTTCAACCTGTTCAGGATCAATGCCCTCCTTAACCACCTTTTCTAAAGTTTCCAAAATCAAGCATTCAATCGCTTGTGCATGCTCGGCATCCGTTCCTTGTGCGCCAACCACAAATGCCATCTCTTTATTCGAATCTTCCAGCCCACACAAAGGGGATGGTGCACTCAATAAGTCAGATGCTTCCAAGGCTTGTCTTAAAGGTGAAGCACTGTTATCCAATAACACCGCAGCCAGTAAATTGGCTTTTAACACATCCATCGGGTTTTGATTCTCACCCAACAACCAAGCTAATGCCACATGGCTTTTGCGGGTTAAATCGGTTTCATTCAGCGCATAACAGCCGGTGACGGATTTTGGCTGGGAATAACGTTGTTCATGAGAAACACGAACCTTGTCCACTCGACGAGTGAATCGTTCTAGCGCCAAGGTTTCAAATTCAGTTTGATGTTGCTCTGCCGGAATATCACCATAGGTAAAAAACACCGCATTAGAAGGATGATAATGAAATTGATGAAACGCCACTAATTGCTCATAGCTTAATTCTGGAATCACCTCAGGATCCCCACCACTGTTATAGTGGTAAGTGGAAGTGGGATACAATTCCGAAGACAGTCGCTGCCAAAGTGTCGAAACAGGTGAACTCATCGCCCCTTTCATTTCATTAAACACCACCCCCTTATAGGTCAACTCCGAATTGGGGTTATCCATTTCTGCATACTCTAAACGGTGCCCTTCTTGCAAAAAATCCAAACGTTCAATCTTTGGAAAAAACACCGCATCCAAATAAACCTGCAATAAATTCTGAAAATCTTTTCGATTTTCGGTTGCAAAGGGATAAGCCGTCCAATCACTGGACGTAAACGCATTCATAAAGGTATTTAATGAACGTCGAATCATCATAAAGAAAGGGTCGCGCACCGGATATTTTTCACTGCCGCATAATACGGTGTGCTCCAAAATATGTGCCACACCGGTTGAATCCATCGGTACGGTTCTTAACGCCACCATAAATACATTCTGCGGATCGTCGGCAGCCAAATGATAATGATCTGCGCCAGTCACCTTATGCTTAAAATGCTGAACGGTTAATTTTAGGGATTCGATGGTCTGTTGATTTTGAAATTCAAATGCTGGATGATGAGAAGTCATAAAGGGTCTCTGGTTAAAAATATTCGAAGAATTAAAACGTCAAAAAAAGCCGTATAAACGGCTTTTTAAGTCATGCCTTTAACAAAGTCCCTCAGTCAGTCGTTTCACTCACCGGAGAAGCAATTTCCGCATTCACGGCCGTCATCGATAATTTAACGCGTCCTTGTTTATCAACATCTGTCAATTTAACTCTAATCGCCTGACCTTCTTTTAAATATTGATTAACATCTTCAACACGTTCCTCGGCAATTTGTGAAACATGCACCAACCCTTCACGACCCGGCATATAGGCAACGAAAGCACCGAAATCAACAATTTTCTTAACGATTGCGTCATAAATTTTACCAATTTCCGGCTCTGCGGTAATTTCAGCAATCCGTGCCTTAGCGGCATTAGCAGACGCATCATCAACGGCAGCAATTTTGACATTGCCATCATCGTCAATCTCAATGGTCACGCCCGTTTCTTCAGTAATCGAACGGATGGTTGCCCCGCCTTTGCCAATAATTTCGCGCACTTTTTCCGGTTTCACTTTAACATTGAAGAAACGGGGTGCCGTTGAAGCAACTTCCGCATTGGATACATCAATGGCTTTTTTCATTTCACCTAAAATGTGCAAACGTCCGGCTTTAGCCTGATCCAATGCAATTTCCATAATTTCGCGTGTGATACCGGTAATTTTGATATCCATTTGCAATGCCGTCACACCTTGATCGGTTCCGGCCACTTTAAAGTCCATATCGCCTAAATGATCTTCATCTCCTAAAATATCAGACAACACGGCAAAACCCGATTCTTCTTTGACTAAGCCCATCGCTATCCCGGCAATCGGTGCGGCGATAGGCACGCCCGCATGCATAAGTGACATAGACGTTCCACAGACAGTTGCCATAGACGAAGAACCATTTGATTCGGTAATTTCAGACACCACGCGAATGGTATAAGGGAATTCTTCGGCCGTTGGCAGTAGTGCAGCCACACCACGACGCGCCAACATACCATGACCAATTTCACGACGGCCGGGTGAGCCAACACGGCCACATTCGCCGACAGAATAAGGAGGGAAGTTATAATGCAACATAAAGCGGTCGCTGTATGAACCTAATAGGTCATCAACCAATTTTGCGTCTTTTTCTGTTCCTAAGGTGGTAACCACGATGGCTTGGGTTTCACCACGGGTAAACAAAGCGGAACCATGCACCTTAGGCAAAATACCGACCTGGCAATCAATCGGGCGAATGGTTTGGGTATCACGGCCATCAATTCTTGGCTCACCGGCAATAATGCGCCCTCGAACAATCTCTTTCTGCAATTTGCCGACCATTTTTTCGATATCCGCAGCATCGTAGCCTTCCGGATTAGCATCTGACACTGAAAACTGCTCTAGGACTTTTTGTTTAGCTTGGCCAATCGCCGCGTAACGCTCCATCTTGTCAGCAATTGAATAAGCGGCTTCAATATCCGCACGAATGGCATTGAATACTTGTGTTTTTAAGGTTTCGTCTTCAACGATAGCTTCCCAATTCCAAGCAGGTTTACCCGCCTCTGCTTTGAGTTCATTAATGGCTTGAATCGCCACTTGCATTTGCTCATGCCCAAACATCACTGCGCCCAGCATCACTTCTTCAGACAGTTCAGAAGCTTCAGATTCCACCATCAACACCGCATCAGCAGTCCCTGCAACACTCAACTCTAAGTCTGACGTTTCTAATGCTTCAACAGAAGGATTCAAACAATAGGCTTCATCAATATACCCCACCACAGCAGCACCGATAGGCCCGGAAAAAGGAATACCTGAAATCGCTAAAGCCGCAGACGTTCCTAACATGGCAGGCACTTCCGTTCCCACTTCAGGATCTAATGCAACAACGGTTGCAATCACCTGCACTTCATTCATAAACCCTTTTGGAAATAAGGGACGAATCGGACGATCTATTAGCCGAGAAGTCAGCGTTTCTTTCTCAGAGGGGCGGCCTTCGCGCTTTAAAAAACCACCCGGAATACGACCGGCAGCATAAGCTTTTTCTTGATATTGCACTGTCAACGGGAAAAAATCTTGTCCCGATTTCGCGCTTTTAGCCGCAACCACCGTGACCAATAGCTGAGTATCCCCCATTGAAATCATCACTGCGCCATCGGCTTGACGCGCAATTTCGCCGGTTTCTATGCGAACTTGGTGTTGTCCATACTGGAAGGTTTTGGTAATTTTTGACATTTAATAATCCTTGTTTCATAAAGACTCATCCGTGATGAGCGTAACGGTTCTGCCATTGAAACCTGAATCCTCAGTCATTTTTAAGCCGTTGCTAAAATGAACAATTCGAAAACAACCCCTGAGGATTCAGGCTTAAAAAGGTTTCTGGCTGAAAGCCGCCATTTTACAACAAAATAGCGGTCAAAAAACCATCAAAGCACTTTTCTGTTGATAAAAAAAACCTCAGACAAGGCTGAGGTTTTTTATATTTGAACAATTAAAATGTTTAACTTACTTACGCAAGCCCAAACGTTTAATAAGATCAAAATATCGTTGCGCATTCTTTTTGTGTAAATAATCTAGCAATTTACGACGACGACTCACCAAGCGCAATAAACCGGTACGAGAGTGATTATCGTGGATATGGGTTTTAAAGTGTTCCGTTAGGTAAGTGATGCGATGTGTTAATAATGCGACTTGCACTTCCGGAGAACCCGTGTCCCCTTCTGAAGTTGCATAATCTGCAACAATTGCTGCTCTTTGTTCTGGTGTTAGCATTTAAATTTTCCTTATTTAAAATCGGTTTAACAATACATTCCGCAACCGATGGCAGAATCGAATCGTGCATTATACACAGTTTATGGGCGATGTCTAACGATTAATGACGACCAAAGCCAGTCATATAGTGTTTTAAATGTGACACGTTGTGACTCATTGAACGAATTAAATGATCCAAACTCACCACCGCGTTTTCAACCAAATTAACGGCAATATAGGGATGTTCCACTTTTAAGCGATCATACATGGCACGATTTAGTTCAAGCAAACACACCTCTTTCGATTTGGCCGACATTTTCAACATACGAGGTTTGCGATCAAAAAACGACATTTCACCAATTAAATTACCAGGCCCTTGGCAACCGATTTCTAGATCACTCTTACCATCATTCACCGTAAAAGTCACTTTCCCTTTTAGAATAAAAAATAAAGAATCGCCAACATCCCCTAAATCAGAAATCACATCCCCTTTTTTCAGATGCAGTTCCTTTAGAAACTGACGTAATACTTCCACATCAGCTCGATGCAAGGATTCACAAATCGCATTGGCTTTAAAATATTCAAACAGTTCATCCGCACTCATTTCTAACATCTTCACTCTCCCTTTTTTGTGCGATAAAAGACGCAACCGGGCGTCCATCTTTTAAGTGCTCTATTCTATCAACAATGATGTTAAAAACACTAAAGGTTTTTGCCAACTCCCCTTTTTTTAAAATAAAATTTGGATTTTTTGGAGAACCAAACGCTTCGACCCCTTCCACAAACGTCTGAATGATCACATAGCCACCCGGATTAAGCATTTGATCCATTTTCGTCATTAAATCACGATTTAAATACCGCATCATTACGATCAGATCAACCTGTTCAGTGGGTAAACACCCTTCTGCATCAACACAACAAACACGCCAATCAATGGTTAAATTCTGACGAGAGGATTCGGCTAATTGCTGTGCACGTTGCAAAACCCGTTGTTCACGATCAATCGCAATCACCTGCCAACCTCGACAGGCTAAATAAACACTATCACGTCCACCCCCGCAACCAATATCCAATGCCAATCGCTTGCCGGATAAAACCGATGGTTGCAAATCCTTATTTTCATAACGCGTTATAAACGCAAACAATAACGGCGATGCACGCCATAAAATACGCGATTCTCGACCCAAAACCACCAGGCCTGGGTATTTTTGGCGGAATTGTTCAAATCTTTCAAGGGACATTTGACACGAAATCTGATAGCCTTTATTGATTAAAAAGGCACTGGCAGCCGTGAGTGCTAGATCATCTCCCAGCAATTGTAGGCGAGCCGGACGCTCAGGCAGTTCATTTAGACGAATTTGCAAATCCGGCCATGGCAGATGCGTTGCCTCAAGATAATGCCCGGATTGATAGGCCTCATCAGCACGCAGATCAATCAAAGGAAAATGAGGGTTAATCAACATTAACTGTCCAGATTAAACAGTCTTTTCGGTTTTAATAATTGCTTTTCTACTTGCCATTCACCGATACCAATAAAACGCTCATCCGGGTCATACAACCTAACCCAATCAGTTTGCGGCCGTTCAATTGCCAACTTGCCGCCATGTTGAATCTTATCAGTCTCTAACCCATTGAGTGACAAGGCTTGCAGGTGCTGCAAAGGCAGATCATAAGGTAATAAACAACCGGATAGGTCAGTTTCAATGTCTGCAAGCATCACCATCTGTTCCGCCTTCAAACTCCCCGTTTGTATACGATGCAGTGCCGTTAAATACCCCAATGTACCGAGCGACTTGGCAATATCTTCTGCCAATGTACGCACATAAGTGCCTTTCGAACACAGTACATCAAATTGGATGACATGATTAGAATAGGATTTTAACGTTAATAAATCGATACGAATCGGTCGAGCCGGACGTTCAATTTCAATCCCTGCACGCGCATATTCATAAAGCGGTTTGCCTTGATGCTTTAATGCAGAATACATGGGGGGAACCTGTGTTTGTTCGCCTAAAAAATCTTGCAATACGGCTTCAATATCGGTCGGTGACAATTCTGCAACCGGCGCTTGAGTAATAATAGCGCCGTCTTTATCACCCGTGTCGGTAGCCGCACCTAATTGTAAAGTGGCCAAATAACGTTTATCAGAATCTAATAACAACCCTGATATTTTTGTGGCTTCACCCAAACAAATCGGTAAAAGGCCGGTTGCAAAAGGGTCTAACGCCCCGGTATGTCCAGCCTTCTGGGCATTATAAAGACGTCTAACCTGCTGTAAAACGCCATTAGAGGTCATGCCTTCCGGCTTATTTAATAACACCAAACCATTGACTGATTGCCATTTTTTCTTACCCACAGAGCTTGCCAAAATGGTTATTGCTTTTGATAAAGCGCTTTAAAAATCAAGTCTTCGATGTGACTGGCATTTTCAGCGACCGTATCATAGAAAAATCGAATTTCCGGGGTTAACCGCAAATGCATGCGCTTGCCAATTTCCGTGCGAAAAAACCCTTTGGCTTTGGCCAAAGCCGCAATCGCATCTTGAGCAGCAGCTTCCTGTTCATTCACCCCAATTAGGGTGAAATAAACTGTGGCAATGCTTAAATCCTTTGAGACTTTGCATTCGGTAATATTCACTTTTTCCAAACGAGGATCTTTCGTCTCACGCTGTAAAATTTCCATTAAAGTCTTGCGAATTTCTAAAGCAACTCGATTCGGCCTATTAATTTCTTCACTCATAATTGCATTTGCTCACTTAGCTAAAACAATAATGCCCCTAAAACGGGGGCATTAAAAAAATAACTGAATTGGAGACCTTTGCATGAGTGGCACGCGAAAGAAAAAGGTGAAAAATTTAACCATTTTTATGCGTGTAGCCATCTCGTACAAAGGTCTCAACCATATCAGAAGATTTAAACGGGGTCACATTGACCCTTTAAGTTCAATCTAATGTCCGCTTCACCTCAACCCGCTCAAAGACTTCAATTTGGTCGCCAACTTTGACATCATTGTAATCTTTAACGCCAATCCCGCATTCCATGCCTTGACGCACTTCAGCAACATCGTCTTTAAAGCGACGCAAGGATTCCAAAGCCCCTTCATAGATGACAATATTATCACGCAATACCCTAATCGGATTATTACGTTTCACAATACCATCTGTCACCATACAGCCCGCAATTAGACCAATTTTAGGGGCTTTAAAGACATCACGCACATCGGCAATACCAATAATTTCTTCTTTAAAGTCAGGCTCAAGCTTGCCTTCAATCGCACGCTTCACCTCATCAACAATTTCATAAATAACACTATAATATTTTAAGAAAATGCCTTCTGAATCAATCAGACGTTTGGCCTTGGCATCCGCCCGAACGTTAAAGCCGAACAACAAAGCATCAGAGGCTAAAGCTAAGTTAGCATCGGATTCGGTAATCCCCCCAACACCAGAAGCAATAACGACCACTTTTACTTCATCATTCGATAACTTAACTAAGGCATCGACGATCGCCTCAATCGAACCTTGAACATCTGCTTTTAGAATAATATTGATGGTTTGGATATCCCCTTCTTCCATCTTATTAAACATATTGTCCAATTTTGATTTCTGCTGACGTGCAATTTTTTTCTCTTTATGTTTGCTTTGACGGAACATCGCCACTTCACGCGCTTTACGCTCCGATTCTACGGTGATCATATCATCGCCGGCAACCGGCACAGCTGACATCCCTAGAACCTCAACCGGCATGGATGGCCCGGCTTCTTGTACATTTTCGCCTAACTCATTGACCAAGGCACGCACACGTCCGTATTCCATACCACATAAAGCTATATCCCCTTTACGTAAAGTCCCGGACTGAACCAATACGGTCGCAACCGGACCACGACCTTTATCCAAGCGAGATTCGACCACAACACCTCTAGCCGGCCCTTCAGTGGGGGCTTCAAGTTCAAGGATTTCAGATTGCAATAATATGGCATTCAATAAATCTTCAATTCCGTCACCCGACTTAGCCGAAACACGAACGAACTGAACATCACCGCCCCACTCTTCCGGAACCACTTCTTCAGTGACTAATTCTTGCATGACTCTATCCGGATTAGCACCTTCTTTATCCATTTTGTTAATGGCAATGACCATCCCTAAATTAGCTGCTTTTGCATGTGCAATGGCTTCTTTGGTTTGGGGCATTACACCATCATCAGCAGCCACAACAATCACCACCACATCGGTTACTTTTGCACCGCGTGCACGCATTGCCGTAAAAGCTTCATGGCCGGGGGTATCGATAAAGGTAATGCCACCATGCTCGGTTTCAACATGATAAGCACCAATATGCTGAGTAATCCCACCGGATTCACCATGCGCGACTTTGGCGTTACGAATATAATCTAACAACGAAGTCTTACCATGATCAACATGACCCATGATGGTGACCACCGGAGAACGTTGTACGGTTTCACCATCATAATTTTGATTAACGACATCATCTTCAATTTGGTTCTCATTCACTAATACGGCTTTGTGCCCCATTTCTTCGACCACCAGTTGAGCGGTTTCTTGGTCAAGAACTTGGTTAATGGTCACCATAGTACCGAATGACATCATCGTTTTAATGACTTCTGTCGCTTTGACTGCCATTTTATCCGCCAAGTCAGATACCTTAATGGTTTCACCCAGAGCCACTTCACGAACTTGTTTTTCAACAGGCTTCTGAAAACCATGCTCATTGTCTGCTTCGTGGGTATTTTTCTTGTGGCCTTTGCCATGTCGGCGACGACCAAAGCTTTGCTCTCCCGTCATCGCCAAGGTTTTTTTAGATTGTTTTTCTTTTGGCTTTGGCTTACCCTTGGCTTTGACTTCATCTTTTACAGGAGCGGCTTGCTTTTTCTTATCGTGTTTATGATGTCTCTTCTCGACTTCCACCACCGGTTCAACCACAGGCAAGTCAATAACTTGCGAAGCATCTGATACTTTAATATCTTTATCCGCAACTGAGGGGGTCGATTCTGGTTGATCAGTTGAATTTGTAACACTGGCCATTGGTGCTTCAGAGACGTTATTTTTTTCAATCGTTTCAACTGGCGTTGATTCAATAACCGTTTCTTCAACAATAGGTTCTTCAACGGCTTCTGATTTTTTAACATAGGTTCTTTTCTTACGAACCTCAACATTGACCGTGCGCTTGCCGGAACCAGATGACAGATTTAATTTCTGCACCTGCTTTCTTTTTAAGGTGACTTTATTCGGCGCATCGTTCTTATCACCATGCAACCCTTTTAAATAAGTTAGTAGGGTTAATTTCTCATCTTCTGACAAGGTGTCGGATTCTTTTTTACCTTTTACGCCTGCTTCTTGCAACTGCGTAAGAAGCTTTTCCACAGACATTGTCAGCGTTTCAGCAAACTTTTTTATTGATACTTGAGACATATTCTCGTGCCCTCCTAAATTATTCAAACCATGGTGCGCGGGCTTTCAAAATCAACGCACTGGCTGATTCCTCATCCAGTTCGACTATTTCTAATAACTCATCTGTGGCCAAGTCAGCTAAATCCTCTTGGGTCACTATCCCGTTAGAGGCAAGCTTTTTCGCCATCTCTTCATTCATTCCATCTAAATCTAATAAATCTTGTGCGGGTTCGGCCATAGCAGTTTTTTCTTCATTGGCAATGGCTTGCGTTAAAAGGGCATCCTTGGCACGCTCTTTCAACACCGAAACGATCTCTTCATCAAACCCTTCAATTTCCAGCATTTCAGCAGAAGGCACATAAGCCACTTCTTCTAAAGAGGTAAAGCCTTCAGCAACCAGCACTTCAGCTAGTTCTTCATCAACATCCAGTCCATTGACAAACAGATCCATCTGCGTTTTTGACTCTGTTTCATGTTTGGCCGCCATATCGGTTTCCGACATGACATTCAAGGTCCACCCCGTCAATTCAGACGCTAAACGGATATTTTGACCATTTTTACCAATCGCTTGTGACAATTGCTCATCATCTACCGCCAGATCCATAGTATGTTTATCTTCATCAACCATAATAGAAGTCACTTCAGCCGGCGCCATGGCATTAATGACAAACTGTGCATCATTCGGATCCCATAACACGATATCAATGCGTTCACCATTTAACTCATTTGTAACCGCTTGAACACGACCACCGCGCATCCCAACACAAGCGCCAATAGGGTCAAGTCTAGGATCATTCGCTCTAACCGCGACCTTAGCTCTTAAACCAACATCTCTAGCCGCACTCATAATATCGATCAAATCATCACCAATTTCTGGCACTTCAATTTTAAACAACTCAATTAACATCTCTTTACAAGCACGAGACATAACGATCTGAGCACCACGCGGGCGGAAAGAAACTTCTTGAACATAGCCTCGAACCCGATCACCCATTCTAAAATTTTCACGGTTAATTAATTCTGAACGCGGAATCACCGCATCGACATTGTCACCCAAATCTAAAATGACATCACCACGATCAACACGTTTAACTTGACCGGTAATAATTTCACCAATCCGTTTTGAATATTCTTCAACGACTTTTTTACGCTCAGCTTCACGTACTTTTTGAATAATGACCTGCTTAGCGGTTTGTGCGCCAATACGACCAAATTCGATAGACTCGATTTGCTCTTCAATAAAGTCACCAGGAACGGCATGCGGATCTTCATCAATGGCATCCATTTGTCGAATATACCAACCGACATTGCCTTCAATTTCCAAATCATCTTCAACGACTTCCCAACGTCTAAAGGTTTCATAGTCACCTGTTGATCTGTCAATTGAGACGCGCACATCTATTTCATCATTGTGACTTTTACGGGTTGCGGTCGCTAATGCTGCCTCAATCGCTTCAAAGATAATCTCTTTTTCCACGCCTTTTTCATTTGACATTATCTCAACAACTGCTAAAACTTCTTTACTCATTGTTCTTTCCTCAAAACTAGGGGATTTTTAAAACTGCGGAACCAAATTGGCCTTATCAATTAAATCAAATGCGAGCTCATAGGCTTCGCCATCCACTTCGACGACAATGTCTTTTTCGCTCACTTGTGACATCACGCCTTTAAAACGCTTGCGCCCCATCACAGGGCTTGAAGTTCTCACTTGTACCATTTCGCCCTCATAAGCCTTAAACTGTTCAGGCGTAAATAACAACCGATCCATACCCGGTGAAGACACTTCCAATAGATAAGCACTGGCAATCGGATCTTCGACATCCATTAAAGCACTGATTTGGCGACTGACTCGCCCACAATCATCCACAGTAACGCCAGCGTCACTTTCAATAAACAGTCTCAAGGTAGAGTGCTTGCCAGCGGGGATATATTCGCACCCCCAAAGCTCAAACCCTAAACTTTCAACCGTTGGGCGAACCAATTGGGCAATTTTTTCTTCTAGCGTCACCAAACTTTCCTTAATTCAAAAAATAAAAAACCCCGTAAAAACGGGGTTTTTAAAATTTAAGCAGAAGGCTTAAAAAAACCCTCTCTTAATAGAGATTTAAAAAACTGCCCGAATTATAAATAAGCAGCCCGAGCTTGTCAAACAAAGCTTTGCCTTTATGCTCATATTCGCACAATTCACCCATCATCCCCGCATATTAACCATTACAGTCACCCTCTTGGTTACATTTTAGGGATACCGCACTTTATTTTTTCGAATCGGATAAAAGATTTTGTAACGCTTGGTTAATTTCCGGAAACTGAAAACAAAAACCGCTCTGCTGAAGTCGGGTCGGAATCACTGCGGATGAAAGCGTTAAGACTTGCGCCCCTTCACCAAACACCAATTTTAACTGCCAATACGGTAATGGCAACCAAAAAGGCCGATGCAATGCCTTCGCCAGCGCCTGACCAAAAACTCGGTTACGAACAGGCTTCGGTGAGGTCACATTATAAACCCCACGCATTTCCGGATGATGCCATGCAAACTCAAACGCATGAACCAAATCTTCAATATGCACCCAAGAAAAACATTGCTTCCCACCTGCAACCGGACCTCCCAAACCCAATTTAAACGCCGGCAACATCTTCATCAAAGCCCCGCCATCGGCACCTAACACCACGCCAAATCGAAAAATCAAGGGTTCGGGCTGCAACTTTCGACTCGCCGCCTCCCAATCCACACCTAACTGTCCCAAAACATTTAACCCCACTTCGGTACACTGCTCATCAACCGGATGCTCACAGTCACTTTCAGGATAAATGCCAATCGCAGAAGCTGAAATAATACGTTTAGGTGGTTGGTCACAGTCTTGCAAAGCGGCTTGTAACAGTTGATTGGTTTTCAGTCGGCTATCCCACAAGGCTTGTTTATGCGCCTGAGTCCAACGCTCACCCACATTGGCGCCTGCCAGCATAATCAATAGATCACAACCATTAATCAAAGACTGCAAGTGTGGAAGCGACTGAAACGCATCATGGCCAAAAACCTTAACGGAAAGCCCCAACTGCTCAAAACGCGATTTTAAATGCGACCCAATAAATCCGGTTCCGCCTAAAATCACCACTTGCTCAATGTCTTTCATCGTTCTTGCTCCCTGATTCAGGTTATCAGCACAAACCTATCACTTGACCCATTTGCTTGCAAAATATTATTGCGCGGGTATCGGCCCATCAGCAATATTCGAACTTCCCCAATTGCCAGACCAGAGTTGGTCACCATGTAAGTAATAAACCAGATCGCCAGTAATCACCCCACGATCCTCATAAACATGAGTCACCGAATAACTTTGACCCCCACTATTACTTTCAACCACCCATTCTGCTTTTTCCACTATCTCCGCCGTTCCCGAAACGGAACCATCATCGATTTCAAACATTTTTAAACCCGTTTGTGTCCAATCGGCACTTTCCCAACCATAAGTTGCGGTAACTGGCTCATTATGCAACTCAATCGGCAAGGCCAAACGGGCTAGCCGGCCAGTTGTCGCATCAGCTGGCAACCATATAAAACCGTGATGATCATTGTTTACCGTTGAGACAGTTCCCCGCTTACCGATAATGCGATTCACGAACTCAATGGGATTCGCCGCATCTCGAACATCATAAAGCGCAATTTTAACCCCTTGATACCAGGAAAAAAGCCCATCTCGATCATCCGTGGCATCAACCGCATCCTTGCCGACCCCTAATAAATAAACGCCTTATCCATAACCTGTTCAAATTCATACACCTATTTCCAAAGCGATAACAACATCACTCGCATTATAACCCTGTCAGAATGAATTGCTTTTTGCATTTTAATGATATCGCTCAAACATTGAAATCATGCCTTGGCTATTACACAATAACCTTTTGAAACCCAGGACAAACTCACTAAAACTCGCCAAATTTCGACCAGGCCTTATATGTTGACGTGTTCTCTGAAATAAAGAGAATTTACTAGGGACGCTTAGTAAAGGGAAGTGATATCTTGTGACCAGGCCAAGGTTAATAAGCCTGATGCCCAGATTAAGACCACTTCCCCAC